>SVKD01000001.1 GCA_015068645.1 Oscillospiraceae bacterium | reverse complement strand
GGGCATGAGTTATTCAGACATCGTAAACGGACAACTGGAATCCGCTTTTGCAGAAATCGAACAACAATCATACGAACCCCGCATCTTAAAAGAGTTGTTCGAAGATGTCTGCTCGTAGAATAGCTTAATTTCATCAAAAATTCATATAAAACGACGATTTCATTAACAAAAAATAAAGAATACATAAATAGAAGGTGCCACGAAGTCTTAGATGACACGTTTTTAACGCAGGAGAGGGGTAGTGAAGTACAAACTACTTAATAAGTCCTTTTTGTATGTACAGGCAGTGGTTAAATGGAGTTTGATGAACAGCCTTTTACGAGGTTTTACGATTATGAACAAATATATATTTATATGCGAATCCTCTGGACATTCTTCTGAGCTTTATATCTCTGCTAAAAACGAAAGGGATGCTATAGCAAAGGCGCGAGAGTATTGGGGAGGTCGCATATTAACAAATGATGAATTTAGAATACTATGTGAATCTGTAAGCATGGAAAGAATAGCAGAGGTATTTTACGAAACCACTGGTGAATATATTGTATATTTCGCTAAGGCATCCGATGAATGCTTTATTAACGATTTTAAGGAAATATAATAATTTCATATAATTCAAGAAAGGAGGTAATAAGAATGCATGACGGCGATACCTATGTATCTCAAACAAACTACGATTACGAAGACAATAAATATTACCCTGTAGGCGATGGAGTGTATTCTCATCCTGAAACAAGCGGAGATTTCTTCTATGGTGATCCTAGCAAAAATAAATAATATGGAAAATAAATTATCTATCTTGGAATATTTTGATATACTGATTAAAGATATTAGATTTAAAAAATTATGTGATGATATTATTAAAGATGTAATACAAAATATTCCAGATTCAAAACCAATTACATTTGATAATAAAAAGGAGTGATATATTATGTCTCAGTTTTCAGGAAAATGTGATTTTTACGATCACCTTTCAATTATGGGTTATTCTAATAGAGATATACAAGACAAGCTAGAGGTTTATGTAGGTAATCGAAAAACTCCTCTAAAATTCAGAACTTTAACAGACTTGATTCCGTATTATCCATACATAATACATACATCTGTTTATAATAACGCCTTAGGGAAAGGTGTTATCACCTTATCAAAAGAATCGTTCGTAGATTCCGAAGAGAGGGAAATCCTTGAGTATTATCTAAAATATCTTTTAAGAATTTACAAAAGATATAAACGCAAAAAAGAACTGTTTGATATTGATGAGGCTGTTAAGACGGTATCTCTTGCAGGTGCACGCAACAGTCATGTCGTAGAATTGGCGACCAGGGTTAGTCAACACGGTAATAAAGCAAATATTGACGGCATTCATATTGAGTCAAAAGACTGGTATCGTAGGAAGCTAATTGAAGTGATGATTCAAAACAATCTTAATCCGTGTGACTATGGTTATGCTAGACTAATCTCTTAAATTTTTGATTTATCATATATGTAAAAGGAGCTAAATATAGCTCTTTTTTTAATACATCAAAATTCCTAGGTTTATGCATATAAAACAAACAATCCCGAAAGGGTTTATATAGATACTTACATATATGAAAGGGGGTAGTGATATGAAAAAAATTAAACGAATCTACAAAAAAGGAGACAAAGAATGAGTCCAGAAAGTATGAAAGAAAGGTTTTTAGAAATCTGCAAAACAAAGATTCATAGAGATGGCATCGACGAGCTGATTAACTGGCTTGAACGAAGCGACTTCTTTATGGCACCTGCAAGCACAAAGTTCCATGGTTCCTATGAAAGTGGTTTGTTAGAGCACTCATTAGATGTATATGAGTGTCTAAATAATCTGGTAGCCAGATACCCATCTCTAAATATTAGCGAAGAGACAGTAGCGATTTGTGGTTTATTTCATGATTTGTGCAAAGTCAACTTTTACAAGAAAGATAAGAAGCGAGTTAAAAACATCGATACGGGGCAATGGAATACAGTTGATACATATATCATCGATGAGAAATTTCCGATTGGTCACGGAGAAAAAAGCTGTATTATTATCCAGTGGTTTTTAAAAGAACTTCACACAGACGAACTTCTTGCTATTCGGTATCATATGGGTGGGTTTGATACCGTTGTGAAAGGTGGAGATTTTAGCATGAGTAAAGCATACGACTTAACACCAATCGCGCCAATGTTACATCTTGCAGATATGGAAGCCACGTATTTATTCCAAAGAAATCATTCTATTCGAATCGAAGGAGGGTCTTATGACAGCAGCAACACAACCGCTTAACATTTATCAAAAGTTAGCAAAAATTCGAAAGCCAGTTGAGGTTATCCAGAAAAACAAAAAAGGTTTTGGGTACATGTATGTCACAGAAGATGTAATTCTTTCAAAAATTACAGGTCTTATGGACAAGCACGGTGTGTCTTTAATTCCAAATATTATTAAAGATAGCACAGAGGTTATGCCGTATTCATACACCAAAACCAAGACAACACAAGCTGGAAAGATTTATGATGAGCACGTTAACGAAATTATTATCAAAGCAGACATGGAGTGGCATTGGGTAAACAACGATAACCCAGAAGACAGAGTTGTCGTCCCCTGGGCTCTTGTCGGTCAACAAAATGACGCAAGCCAGGCTTTCGGTTCCGGCCTTTCTTATTCCTCTAGATATTTTATGTTAAAGTACTTCAATGTCGCTACATCAGATGATGACCCAGATAAATGGCGTAGTGAACAGAAAGAAGCGCAACTAATAGAAGAAAGAGAAATTGCTCTAAAAATCGTAGAAGAAATTCACAGTATTGTAATTTCTTATATTGAGGCAAACCCCGATAAAAAACCCGAAGTTACAGAGTTAATCAAGCAATATGCAAGAGGCAAAAATGGTAAACCAACAGGAGATTATTACTGCATTGAAAATCCTGTTGTCGCATCAGAATTGTTAAATGCTATAAAAGAAAAATTATTAAATATAAAGGAGAAGTAATATGGGTTTTAGAAAAAACGCATTCGCTATCGTATTTGATGTATCAGAAGGAAAAAATAAAACAAAGTCAGTAAGGCTGGCAATTTCCAGAAAACGTAAGGATACAGATCCTCCAGTTTACGAACAGGAGTTTGGTGGTTACTGTACATTCATTGGAAATGCAAATGCAAAAGCAGAAAAACTAAAAGAGAGGGACAGTATCCGTCTCGGAGAAGTGGACGTAACAAATTGGTATAATAAAGAAAAAAACAAGACTTACACTACTTATAAGGTTTTTGACTTTGAATTCTGTGATGAGTTTACATCATCTTCAAGTACACCAAAGAAAACTGAAGATGTAGAGAACGAAACAGAAGAAGGAGAGCCTGAAGAAGAAAGACTCCCGTTTTAATTTTGAATAATGAGATATACAAATATTATTGAAGAATCCACATGGTCATACTCTCGTATAACACAATATGAGAGTTGTCCATATGGATTCTTTTTAAAATACATCCGTAAAACTTCTCCATGCAGGCATTTTTTTTCAGATTACGGATCGTTTATGCATCGAATTATTCAGAAATATTTAGAGAAGGAATTAACAAGCGAGGAGCTCGCTACGTTTTATCTCACAAATTTTTATCAAGAGGTTAGAGAGCGAGCTCCGACCATCGAAATCTTTCAAGATTACTTTACTCAAGGTCTAGAGTATTCGAGAGATATCAAAATTCCTCAAGGAGAGGTTTTAGGTATTGAACAAAATATGATATTTGATGTTGAAGGTATTCCATTCACCAGTTTTGTTGATTTGATTACACAGGATAACGGTGTTTGTATTACTGATAACAAATCAAGAAAATTAAAACAAAGAAGCAACCGTAAAAAACCAACGAAGTCTGACAAAGAGCTGGATAAGTATCTTCGTCAACTATACCTATATTCGATTCCAATAGAGCAACAGTACGGTTGTTTTCCGAAAGAGCTTATTTTTAATTGTTTTAGGAGCAAAGAATTAATCGTAGAGCCGTTTAATATTGAAAAATTTTACGAAACAAAGAAGTGGGCTTTAAATACAATTAACGATATATCGCTAGAGTCAGAGTGGAAACCTGATATCTCTTGGTTTAAATGTAAATACCTATGCGATTGCAACCATAAATGTGAATATTGGCAAATGTTTAATTAAGATTGAATGGAGGTGGTGTCTGTTGAATGCATGTGACATTAAGAATGTAGAAAGCGAAGCCGGAATTATAGCATCCATCGTTATGAAACCTGAATTTACTTTTTATTCAGAACAGCTTAGACCAAATCATTTTTCAGATACACAAAATGCCTATATTTATTATGCCGTATGCGAATTAGCGAAAAGAGGAATTGAAAAGGTAGATGCGTATAACATCACAAATGTGTTGAATATGCGTGATGCAACAAAGAAAGCTACAGAAACAATTACAGTTCAAGCGCTAAACGACCTGTTAGATGTAGCAAAACTTATTGCCAGAGAAAGTATCGAAGAATATAAACTTTTGGTTAATAATGTATTAGATGCCGCATTCAGACGAGATACATATAACAAATTAGTTGAATGTGAGCGTCTTTGTTTCAACAGCTCCGAACAAAACATCGAACAAAAAATCTACTCATCTCTCGACGATGTGATGATGCAATTTTCTACCACAACAGAGGTTCCGCAATTCAAAGATGTTGTTGACTCTCTATGGGGAGAAATCGAATCCCGTCAAGACCATAGCTATGCAGGTATTCCGTTTAAGTTTCCGAGCTTAAATAACTACGCAACTATAGAACGCGGAGAACTGTTTATTTTTGCGGCAGAAGCTAAACAAGGCAAAAGCATGATGCTTTTAAATTGCGCTGTTGACCTGCTAAAGAAAGATGTTGCTGTGTTATATATCGATAGTGAGTTAAACTCAAGAATGTTTACCTGTAGACTATTATCTCACTTAACAGGTATTGAGTTCGGAAACCTGAAAGCAGGCAGATACAATGAGGAAGAAAAAGCAAAAATAGCATCAGCTATCAACTGGCTAAAGACTAAGAAATTCACACATCTATATATGCCCATGTTCGATGCACAAAGCATCTATACCGCAGTAAAAAAAGTAAAACACACACAAGGTTTAGATGTGCTGATTGTTGACTATTTCAAAGGTAAGGGCGACGGAGACGCATTTGAATCATATCAAGAATTAGGTAGGTTTGTAGATATGGTGAAAAACCAGCTTTGCGGAGATATGAATATCGCGGGAATCGGAGCTGCTCAAGCGACTTCAACTGGTAAAGTAGCAGATTCTGCAAAAATCGGTAGAAACGCCTCTACAATCGCACTCCTGCAAGACAAAACTCCCGAAGAAATCGAAAATGACGGCGTTGCCTGTGGAAATAAAAAGCTTCGGATATGTCTCAACAGAAACGGAGCGCAAATGTCAGCAGATGAATATATCGACCTACAGTTCGACGGAAATATTATCAGATATACAGAGGCACAACAACATATACCCGTATCACCTTATTAACAGGAGGTAATATGGAAGTTCAAGAATTATTAGAACAAGTTGATATTGTAGAATACATAGCACAGTATTGCGATTTAGAAGAAAAGAACGGTGAGTTTTGGGCGCTATCACCATTCAAAGAAGAAAAAACGCCGTCTTTTTCTATTCGTAAAGAGAACCAAAGGTTTTATGATTTCAGTTCAGGAGTTGGTGGTAACTTAATTCATTTTATCAGAAAGTATCACAACTGTGGGTTTGAGCGTGCATTAGAAATTATACGAGACTTTGCTAAACTTTCCGGAACTGATATCGAACACACAATCCGTCTCGGGACAACACAAATTGCCAAAAGGTTTCGTCAGTACGATCCTGTTAAGAAAGAATCAAAGACGGTTGTTTTACCTAAAGATTATATGTCAAGATACGAATTCAACCTCGATAAACTTCGAGCGTGGGTAGATGAGGGGATCGGCTTTGATACACTATCGAGATTCGAGGTAAAATACGACTCGTTTTCAGACAGAATAGTTTTTCCAATTAAGAGTTACACAGGTGATATTATTAATATTTGCGGAAGAACATTAGATCCAAATTACAAAGAGAAAAAAATAAGAAAATATACATATTTTAAACCGCTCGGTATTTTAGATACTCTATACGGATTTTCTGATAACCAAGAAGAAATCATGAAGAAGAAAGAGATTATAATTTTTGAGGGTTCAAAATCCGTAATGCTTGCGAGCGAATGGGGAGTCCATAACACCTGTGCGATTCTAACATCTCATCTTAACCCACAGCAAATGCTGTTTTTGATTAAACTCGGCATTAGAGTTGTCTTCGCTTTAGATGAAGATGTTGACGTTCTTTCAGATAAAAACATTCAAAAGTTAAAAAGATACCTCACAATTGACTACATTAAAGACACTGATAAGGTATTGCAGTCTAAAATGAGCCCCGTCGATATGGGCAGAGAGGTTTTCTTAAAATTATACAATGAAAGGATACGGATATGAGTGAATCAAATAGATTGAAAACTTATATACCATATCATATACATTCTGAGTATAGTTTACTTGATAGTTGCACGAAATTTACTGATTATGTAGATTTAGCGATTAAATACGGATGTAAAGCATTCGTTTCCACAGAACACGGAAAGCCAATGGGTTGGATTTCAAAGAAAATGCATTGTGATAAGGTCGGAATTAGATTTATACACGGAGTAGAAATCTATTTAACAGAATCACTGGATGAAAAGGTAAGGGATAATTACCATACCATTTTAATTGCAAAAAACTACGATGGCGTAAAAGAATTAAATGCTTTGGTAAGCAAATCCTGCAACGAAGAGCATTTCTATTACACCAATAGAATTACATTTGATGAGTTTTTAAGTATATCAGATAATATCCTATCAACCAGCGCTTGTTTAGCATCTCCGTTAAATAAACTTCCGGATACACACCCAATGTACTTAGAGCTTTCCAAAAAATACGACTTTTTTGAAATCCAACCACACGCACATCCAGACCAAATCTCTTATAATCAGAAGCTTTATGAGTTATCTTTAAAACTAAATAAGCCGTTAATTGCAGGAACCGACACGCATAGCTCCTCTAAGTACAAAGGAGAGTGCAGAGATATACTACTATCTTCAAAACATAAAAATTACGGCGACGAAGATGTATTTGATTTAACCTATAAAACATACGAAGAGTTAGTCGATATGTTTAAGTTGCAAAATGCAGTTCCCGAAGAGGTCTATCTGCAAGCAATCGAAAACACTAATTTAATTTACGATCTAACAGAAGATTTTGAAATAGATAAGTCTATCAAATATCCGATTCTGTACGGTTCAAGAGAGGCTGACTCAAGACAATTTTCAGAAACAGTAGAAAGAAAGTTCAAAGAAAAAGTTGACTCAGGAATTATACCTGAGCATCAAGTTGAAGCGTTTCGCAATGCGATTGATGAAGAAATGAGAGTATTTCAAAAACTCAAAATGGATGGGTTTATGCTCTCTATGTCAGAACTTATTTGTTGGTGTAAAGACCAAGGAATGGCGATTGGAACCGCAAGAGGGTCTGTAGGCGGTTCAAGAGTTGCATACATAACAGATATCATCGACCTCAATCCTGAAACATGGCATACGGTTTTTTCGAGGTTTTGTAATGAAGACAGAGTTGAGATTGGAGATATTGATATTGACTGTGTGGAATCAGATAGACCCTATATCTTCAAACATATCATCGAACGATTCGGAGCAGATAAAACCGCGAGGGTTGCGTCATTTGGCACAATTCAGTCAAAGGGAGTTATTGATGATGTAGGCAGAGCACTCGCAAAACGGTGGACTAATGAACATATAGGTGTAGGTGTGATAAAAGGATCCCATCCATTAGACGGAGGGCAAGGGTATTACTTAGATAACACAGAAGAAAATCCGTGGTCTCTTCCTAAAATTGCAAGAATTAAAGACGAATTTGATGCATCTCCAGATGAAACAAAAGAAAAATACCCAGAGTTATTCTATTACTACGACGGACTGCTTGATACAAAAATTTCTCAATCTGTTCACCCAGCAGGTATGGTTATCAGCCCCATATCATTAGTAGAGAATTATGGGGTATTTGATAAAGACGGCGAGATGTGTTTAATGATTGATATGGATGAAGCACATGAAGTTGGCGTTGCAAAATACGACTTCCTTGTATTAAAAACAGTACAGGTTATCCGTGATACTTGCAGATATCTTAACATTCCATACCCACAATCTCACGAAATCAATTGGAATGATGAAGATGTATGGAGAGATATCTTAACTTCTCCGGGAGCAATCTTCCAATTTGAAAGTGCTTTCGCATTTGAAAGTCTGAAAAAATACCAACCTAAAAGCTTATTCGATATGTCTCTTGTTACTGCGTGTATCAGGCCGTCCGGTACATCATACAGAGATAATCTTCTTGCAAGAAAGCCAAATAAAAACCCGTCAGAACTGATTGATAACCTCTTATCAGATAATAACGGATATCTTGTATATCAAGAGGATGTTATTAAATTCCTACAGTTAATTTGCGGTCTTTCCGGAAGTGAAGCAGATAACACCAGGCGTGCTATTGGTCGTAAGGATAGAGAAAGGCTTGAAAAGGCATTGCCAAAGATTCTCGATGGATACTGCCAAAAGTCAGATAAGCCTCGTGAAGAAGCAGAAGAAGAAGCAAAAACATTCCTGCAAATTTTAGAAGATAGTGCCTCGTATATGTTTGGGTATAATCATTCAATCGCATACTGTATGCTAGGGTATCTATGTGCGTATTTCAGACATTATCACACAATTGAGTTTATTACTTCCTTCCTAAATAACGCCGCTAACGACAACGATATACAAAACGGAACAGCGTTAGCAAAACGATATGGTATTAAAATTTCGCTCCCAAAATTTGGGTACTCCGGAAGTGAATACACTTTCAACAAAGAAGATAAAGTAATTGCAAAAGGTGTTAGTTCAGTAAAATACTTAAGTACTTCAGTAGCAAACACATTATACGAGTTATCACAGAAATCTCAGTACGATTATTTTATGGACGCTTTATATGATATTGAACATAATACACCTACAGACTCAAGACAGCTTGAGGTTTTGATTAAAATCGATTATTTCTCAAAGTTCGGAAATCAACGAGAGCTGTTTAGAATATTAGATACTTTCTATAACATTTTCAAGCGTGGAGATGTCAAACAAATCAAAAAAGAAAATATTGTAGGAACACCGCTTCATGAAATCATTGCAAAATACTCAATCGGTACAACCAAAGATGGTAAAGAAGCAAAGTCATACACAATACTCAATGTAAAATCAGCAATGCGTGATTATGAGGATATGATTAGAGAACTACAAATGCCAGACCTCGGAGATATATTAAAGGTGCAAAACTTCAAATCAGTAATGGGTTACGTAGGGTATGTATCCGGAAACGAATCTGACCGACGCAAATTATTTATCAAAGATATTTTCCCTGTAAAACGAAAACGTGACGGAAAGCAATTCGGGTATCAGATTATCACACAGTCTATCGGAAGTGGTATTGAAAGTAGGTTCACTGTTTTCAACCGTCTTTACAATAATGACCCAATAAAGAAAGACGATATTATATTCTGTAATAGCTATGTGCAAGAAAACGGATACTACACGCTAACTGGATACTATCATATTTATAATTAAGATATGGAGGAAATTACTTTGGAAAAATGTAATTTATGCGGGAAAGAGCTTGATTTTTGGGATAAAAATTCAGGACTCACAATTAACAATATAATCGGATACGGTTCCGTATACGACTGTAATCAAATCAAAGTGAAATTGTGTTGTGATTGTACAGACAAACTTATCACTTACCTTGTTGACCACTGCAAAATCAATCCATTAGTAGGGTACGAAATTTAATAAATATCATATATCATCGGGGGAAATTTTATGTTATTTAAAAAACAACAAAATGTTCCAGATATGTTGGAGCAAAAGAAACAAAAACTTAATACATATTCTAATATATTTAATAAAGCAGTGTTTGTCGTTAATACAGTCATTGATACTCTGACAGAGGCTAATGTAGGAATCGAACAAAGCATATCCGAAATTAATGAATACCAACAAGAGCTATCTAACACGGCTAAGGGTTTGCAGGAGAGCAAAGATAAAAACGAAGAGGTTATCAAAAACTTCAAAGCATTGATTGCAGAATAGGAGATTGATATGACTTACTCTATCGGTAATGTAACTGGCAGCCATATTAGCCCTATAGAATACAACACTATAGCATACAACAGTGACTATACAATCAATAGTATTCAAGAAATCGTTAGCGAATTATTAAGGTATCAAAGTGTACCTCCAGATGTTATTGGTACAAATGATGATATTACTAATTTATTTGCATATCCAACATATGTAATGGGTAAATGGTACGATGAGCAAATTATAGAAATAAAATGCGAAGATGAAGAGGAAGAAGTTATCACGTTTGATGAAAATGTAGCAAGCGAGCTATTGGATGAAATAATCGGAGGATAATATGAACAAAAAAATGGAAGAAAAACTAACTGCTGAATTTGAAAAGCAGTTTAAGAAGATACATACAGAGGGCTTAACGCAAGGCTCAAAAGCAATGTGTGCTGTAATTCTTGCAAAAGCAACTGATGAATCTAAAACATACGAAGAACGCATTACAGAAATCGTCCGTTTTTGCACTATCTCTGTAGGAGATACCAACCGTGAAGTTTGAAGTTATTGATGCAAATGGACAGGTCGTTATGACAACTGATTATACAGAATGTATCCCTGCAGAACCAATCCTAAAGGCGATGCAGGGAGCAGGGTATAAGTTTAGGATTGACGGCAAAAATAGTTCGATTTCGAAGCTAAAAACAATTATAAAAGGATAGTTTTATTAACGAAAATAAAAGGAGTTAGATATGGATTTATTATATGATTTATTAAGAGATTTTGAAGATGATGAGCAACTTGCGTTTTACAAAAAAGAAATCGACGGCAAATGTATTTATTGTTTCGGAGCTGTTGGTATCCCAAAAGAAAACATTTCATACTCCACAAAGCATTATAGCAAAACCAACGAAGCGTACCTGAAAATCATTGGCGAATATGAAGACCAAGATACAGGATTTGCAAATAGCATTGATATTAAGATTCCTGTTAATACGAATGTGTATGACGGATATGAAATCGATATTAAAAATGGACTTGTGGAAGTTACTCTGTACGAAATTAAACAACCAGAACCTACATTAAAGGATTTGAGTAAAAAATGATAGAAAATTATTGGGTTAAGAATAATAATATTTCACCAGGCACACCTCCAACAAAAATATTCGATACTCGATATAATAAGGTGATTGGATATACAACAAATATCACAAAGGATAGAGTATATATACATATCACAGATGCATTTCAACATTTATTAAATACACAAGAACACCGCGGTATTATGTTTCATCATAATTATCCTTAATAGGAGGTGTCTCTGATAAAGTCAGCCGCAATTATAGACGCTGATTTAATCGGACGTACTAAACACAGGTTTCCAAATCTCGCCTGTATGAAATTATCTGCTTACTATCAATCAATAGGATATCAGACGGTTCTAAAAACCGATTACGACAATCTTGAAAATTACGATATTGTAACTATATCAAAAGTTTTTATGGACACAGAGATTCCGGACGAGCCGTCTGATAAAACCCTAAAAACAGAAGAAACAATACATACTTTTTATGAACACAATCCAATCTTGAACTTACCAAATGTAATTTACGGCGGTACGGGGTTTTATTATGATAAATCACCGCACCTACCTAATGATATTGAGCATATAATGCCTGACTATCATTTATACGACCAATGGATTTACGAGTGTTTAGAGACCGAGAAATTAAAATCAGCTAAGAAACAAAAAATATTCAACCATAAGAAATTTATGGACAATTTCAAATATTACACAGACTACTCAATAGGGTTCTTAACCAGAGGATGCTTTCGTCAGTGTCAGTTTTGTGTAAATAAAAACTATAAAAAAGTAGTACAGCATAGCCCTATAGAAGAATTTTTAGATTCTTCAAGAAAGAAAATTTGCTTATTGGATGATAATTTTCTTGGGCTACCGCAATGGAAGGAATTCTTAACAGAGCTACAATCATTAGGTCTTCCTTTCCAGTTCAAACAAGGATTAGATGAAAGACTTTTAACAGACGAAAAATGTGATTTGCTGTTCAAAAGCAAGTATGATGGAGATTTCATATTTGCTTTTGACAATATCGAAGATAGTAGAATTATCGAAGAAAAATCAACAATGATACGCAGACACTATAAAAGTAAAGGTCAGAATGTAAAATTTTATGTGTTTTGCGGGTTTGACAGACAAAATAAATACGATACAGACTTTTGGATAAATGACATCAAAGACATTTTCAGGAGAATATTTATTCTCTCGAAATATAATTTCAAGCCGTATATTATGCGATATAAAGATTATATAAAGAGTGAATTTTACGGGTCATACATAAATATTGCGTGCTGGTGCAACCAAGCATCACTTTTCTATAATATGTCATATCGTGAGTTTTGTACTCGTGACGACCAACGAAAGAGTGGGGGTAATGGTACCTCTGCTACATGGAGATATTACAGTCAGCTGGAGCAAGCAGATAATTCCCTTAATCAGTATTTTGATATTACACCCAAAAGTCTAAAACAAGATTATTCCGAATGGTAAATAGGAGGATACATAATGGAGAAAAGATATAATTTTAATATCGATTTTGATAAATTCGTTTGTCCTGATTGTGGCCGTGCTTTACAAACCAGACGAGCAGAATTTAAGCTTGCTAAAAACTACCCGCTACTCAGACAGTTCATCGATCAAGGCGGAGTTACAATGACATTCACTACATTGTGTAATCACTGCAAATCATTATACAGAGTTTATTGTTTATGTAGAGATGTAAATAACGATGTTGACGTTACTGTATGTAAAGTAGAAAAAATTTGATAGCAGATTGATTCAACAAAAATGGAATACCCTGTGAGGAACGGAGATAAAATTTTCATTTTATTGTAATAGGAGGTTGAAATATGATGTATTCAGTATATCCAAAGATGAAAAGGATTGGCGACGTTTTTGAATTGTTGTCTTGTGGGAAGCCCAAAAGAGTTATATTTGATTTATCCGAAGACGGAACATTTTATAATACCAAAATCTATATTGATATTATTGATAAGTCAAAAGACGAAGAATATGAGGGCTATATTGAATGTAAATCTAATCTAGAGCATATAGAAAATTACTCTTTGGTATATGACCGCGAGGATAGAGATTCTGAGATTTTTACTATCACTATCCCTGATTAAACATTTATTTTAAGAGGTGAAATATGGTGAATATGTGCAAGGATTGTGTAAATTGGAGTGGTATTGGTTTTGCAGAAAATGCTGGTTGGTGTGAAAAGAAAGATATCGCAGTCTCATACGACGATAAATGTGATAACGATTTTAAAAAGAAAAACGAAGATGTAAACACATTAAATACACATTTCATTTAAAATTAGGAGAATAATATGATATACACAACTTATTTTGCAAAGTTAAAATCTTTACCTGAAAATATCATACCAATTTCAATATGTGGTAAAGCACCGGATTGGTATAAGGGCTTTCAATATAAAAAACTTGCTCCTAAATATGATTTCTTTATGGAGTGGAAGGAAAATCACGACAACGATTATTATATCAAATGCTTTAATGAGCAGGTGTTAAATAAGCTTGATTGGTTTCAAGTATATCAAGAGTTACAAGACCTTGCGGCTACTTGTGGTAAACAACATTATGAGATTGCACTAATTTGTTATGAGAAACCATTATTGAGAATTTTTTAGAGAATATTGTAATGAGGTGATGCAATATTACAAGTGAAGAAAAATTGTTGTACAACGGATATGAAGATGTAAAGTATTTAACTAATTATAGTTATGATACCGCATTAATAGGAGTCACAGAAGATAACAGAGCTGTATACGATTTTGAAAAAATGGTTGAATGGCTTGTTGAAGCCGAAGGGTCTACATCTGAAGAAGCTGTTGAGTGGATTGAATACAATACAGTTCGGACGTTGCCTTACTTCGGTGAAAAGGCTCCCATTATAATGTATCCACTACAAGAATAAAACCACGCTTTAAATCGGAATAAACAGTGTTATAAAAAAGGAGATATATATATGAAGAAGATTTTATTATTATTGATTGTTTTATGCTTAATGTCAACATGCTATTGTAACGCTTCAAATTCAAATAAATATGTTGTAACTGCGAGCTGCTTAAATGTAAGAACAGAGCCGAATACTAATAGTAAAGTAGTCGGTGGTTTATATAGAGGTTCTGTAATTACTGGATCGGAAGCTCCTAATGGATGGACTTCTATTACATACAACAACAGACTGTGTTATGTTTTTTCGAAATACTTAAAATTATATAGTTCATCGCAATCTACTACAACGAGTTATTCTTCGAGTGATTTAGATATTTTATCACGTGTTGTAAACGCAGAAGCGGGAAGCAGTTGGTTATCTGATGAACATCAGCGTGCTGTTGCAAGCGTTGTCTTAAATAGGGTTGCAGATAGTCGATTCCCAAACACGATTAAAGGAGTGGTGTACCAGAAAGGTCAATACGCGTGCACTTGGAATGGAGCTATCAATAAGACCCCTTCCCAGCGAGCTATAAATAATGCTAAATATGTATTAGAAAATGGCATAACCATTCCATCTAACGTAGTGTTCCAAGCTCAATTCAAACAAGGAAACGGTGTATGGAAGTATATACAAGGTCATTATTTTTGTTATTAATGAAACGAGGATACTGATGGGATAAAATCAAATGAATGGGAGGATATTTATGTATGAACGAATATAAACATATTAACAATGAACCAAGTCTCGAAACAACAAAAATTATGGTGCTTTTAAATAAAATTACACATGTTGTAAAATTTGTAAGACTTGTGTCAAAATGTAGAGATGATGTAGTAGTTAAGTCTGGTAATTTTTCAATTAATGCAAAATCGTTGTTAGCTTTGTTTTGTTTGGATTTATCAAAGCCTGTATTTGTAGAATTTCATGGTGATATTCCTCAAGAAATTGAAGGGGATATAAAAAAATTCATTGTGTGATCAAAGGGGTTTGATAAGTTTGCACAACCAATATAGATATAATATTCCACAAATCATACAAGATATCTGCGGGGATAAATATGACCATTGGCGTGTTGGTCAATTTTTATCTAATTTTGCCGACTGGCTACATAGCAATAAATTGGTAGATATTTTTTATTGTACAGATGAGGATTTGTATAACTACTTAATTGAATTTTCAAAGGAGGGCAATATTTAATTATATATGAAAGTAACATTAATTACACATACACCTGAACCTGAAAAGGTTATAGCGAGTGCAGCTAAGCTTTGTTACAGTTCAAGTGATATTAAGTCTCTTATGAGTGGACTTACTACAGAAAAAATCGAAGCTTTTATTAAAAAACTTACAGATTTAGGACATCAAAGTCCGTTAGAGCATTGTAGTTTTACATTTGGCATAGAGGGAGTAAGCAGAGCGTTAAGTCACCAGTTGGTGCGTCATAGAATCGCATCATATTCTCAGAAGTCCCAGAGATATGTAAAGGAAGGACAATTTGAATATATAGTACCTCCGTCAATAATAGAAAATCCAATATGCAAAGATGCATTTGAAGACTTTGTAAAAAATTCACAGTGGACTTATGATTTTCTTATTAATAACGGTATTCCGGCAGAAGATGCGAGATTTGTACTTCCTAATGCTTGTGAGACAAAAATTATAGTAACCATGAATATAAGAACTCTTTTGCATTTCTTTGAGGAACGCTGTTGTAATAGAGCACAATGGGAAATCAGACATATGGCATATGCAATGTTAAGAATATGCAAAGATGTCGCACCTAATCTTTTTGCAAAAGCGGGAGCAAGTTGCGTAAGAGGCAAGTGTAAGGAAGGTAAAATGACTTGTGGGAAACCAAAGAAAGGATAATAATATGAAGAAGATTTACATCACAAATGGTTCTGGAACAAGCGGCAAAGATACATTTGCGAAAATGCTATCAAAATACATAACGGTACACAAATACTCATCCATTAACCTAGTCAAAGCTATGCTCCAGTTTGTAGGAGTAGATACAGAACAGAAAACAGAAGAGCTTAGACTATTATTGAGTGATATGAAGGACAGGCTTACAAAATACGACAATATTCCATTTAAGGATATCAGTGAGGTTGTCAATAACTTTAAAGATAACCAGATTACAGCTGATGTACTTCTTATAGATATCAGGGAGCCTGACGAAATCGCACGAGCGGCAGAAGTTTTTGATGCAGATACAATACTGATTAAAAACCCTAATGTTAAAAAAATCAAGAGTAATCATGCAGATGCAAATGTAGATAACTACAACTACGATTATATTATTGAGAACGACGGAACATTAGAACAGCTTGATAAAATGGCATACCTGTTTAGCGAGCAGGTAATTAAGAATAATTGTTTCGAAAAACCCACAAGATTTATGTGTAGTGAATTAAAAGGTGAAATATGAGAGAATA
Source organism: Oscillospiraceae bacterium (assembly GCA_015068645.1). Classification (NCBI taxonomy): domain Bacteria; kingdom Bacillati; phylum Bacillota; class Clostridia; order Eubacteriales; family Oscillospiraceae; species Oscillospiraceae bacterium. Next base: position 191,173 of record SVKD01000001.1, on the reverse strand, counting down.
CAAAATTTACTTATGTGGCGGGATGAGCAAATTCGGCAAAGATAATTTTGAAGAGGGAAATTATTGGAGAAAATATTGTAAAACAATTATTGAGCATTGTGACTGCAATTTTAAAATAGAAGTTATTAACCCTAATGACTTTTTCAATTTCCTTGATGAAGTACCTCAATATAAAACACAGTACGAGGTTATGAGATTGGATTTACATAAACTTCGTAATTGCAATTTAGTTATAGCTAATTTTAATGATATGTACTCATTAGGTAGTATGGCAGAGATTGCAATCGCTTACGATAGAGGGATACCTGTTATTGGACTCGACACAAATAATCAGGAGTTACATCCGTGGCAAACCTGTATGTGCGAGCGAATTTTTAACAATATTGATGATATGATTTATTACATTTTGAAATTTTATCTTGGGATTGAGCGTTTTGATTCTCAGTCCGTATAACGGAGGGTAATGGTATGAAACAATTTACAAATTTAACAGCTGAGCAATGGTTAGGTGAAAACAATACACTAGGTATCGATATTTGGCAAAAAAAATATCAACATGAAAATGAATCTTTTGAAGATTGGCTCGATAGGGTGTCGGGCGGAGATAAAGAAGTAAAGCAACAAATCAAAGATAAAAAGTTCCTTTTCGGTGGTAGAATTTTATCAAATAGAGGGTTATCTTCTAAAGGAATCAAATCGACACTTTCAAATTGTTATGTAATTGAACCGCCAAAAGACAACATCGAAAGTATATTCGAATGTGCCGGAAAACTTGCGCGTACATTTAGTTACGGCGGAGGTTGCGGTATTGATATTAGTAAACTGGCTCCAAGAGGCGCTACTGTAAGAAATACAGCAAAACAAACAAGCGGAAGCGTTTCATTTATGGATTTATATTCTATGGTTACACAATTGATAGGGCAGAATGGGAGACGCGGGGCTTTAATGATTTCAATTGATTGTAATCACCCAGACCTCGAAGAATTTATCGAAATTAAGTCTGATTTAGAAAGAGTTACCAAAGCTAATATTTCTGTAAAAATGACCGCAGAATTTCTTAACGCTGCATTAAATGATGAACAGTATGAGTTGAGTTTCATAAGGGAAGAAACTGGCGAAGAAATTACTAAGAATGTTAATGCTAAGGAAGTATTCAGCAAGCTTTGCAAAATGAATTGGGATATGGCTGAACCGGGGATTTTATTTTGGGATGAAATCACAGGATATAATCTATTAAGTAATACCAAAGAATTTAGTTATGCAGGTGTCAACCCTTGCGCAGAAGAGCCTTTACCTGCTGGAGGCAGTTGCCTACTTGGAAGTATTAACTTAAATGCATTCGTTGACAAACAGAGCAAATCGTTTGATTTTTCCGAATTCAAAAACACAGTCAAGGTTGCTGTTAAAGCATTAAATGATGTACTGGACGAAGGGCTATCTTTACATCCATTACAGGAACAAAGAGATAGTGTCCGTGATTGGAGACAGATTGGTTTAGGAGTTATGGGAATTTCTGATATGTTAATCAATCTCGGATTAAAATATGGTTCAAATGAAAGTATTGAATTATGTGACAACATTGCGTTTACGATGGCAAATACAGCCATTAAAACATCAGCAAAATTAGCGAAGCATTATGGTGCTTTTCCAAAATGTAATATCGGAGAAATTATTACAACAGAATTTTTCCTTAACAACACAGATGAAAAGACAAGAGATTTAGTCTTAGAATATGGATTAAGGAATAGTCAATTACTCACAATCGCTCCAACAGGAAGTATCTCAACAATGCTTCAAATTAGTGGTGGAATTGAGCCAATCTTCGCTAACTATTATACGAGAAAAACACAATCTCTTCATGGCGAAGATACATATTACAAAGTATACACTCCGATTGTAAAAGAATATATGGAATCGCACTCTTTAAAAGATGATTCTGAGCTACCTGATTATTTTGTAGTTAGCCAAAGCATCCCGTACAGAGAACGAATCGATATGCAGTCTGTTTGGCAGAAACATATAGATGCATCTATCAGTTCTACCGTTAATTTACCGGAGGCAACCACAGTAGAAGAAGTTGTTGATTTATATATGTATGCATGGAAGAAACGGTTAAAAGGGATTACTATCTTTAGAGACGGATGTAGCAGAGGAGCAATTCTCACAACCAAAGATACCCCGTCTCAAACCAATACACCTCAAGCAGAACTCAAAAGAGGGGATATTATTCAAGTAAATGACGATGTAATTGGTAAAAAACGCAAACTTACAACAGGATGTGGTAGCCTACACTGTAGTGCATTCTTTGACCCAATTACCGGTGAATTATTAGAAACTTATTTGAGCAAAGGGAGTCAGGGTGGATGCCAAAATTTCATGATTGGTTTATCTAGGCTTATCTCGCTATCTGCCAGAGCTGGATGCGATATTCATAGTATTATTGACCAGTTGAATTCGAGCGGTGTTTGCCCATCATATGCCGTAAGAAAAGCAACAAAGAGAGATACCTCCAAGGGTTCTTGTTGTCCTATTGCTATCGGAAACGCATTGTTGGAGATGTATCAAGAAGTACAAGACGAACTCGGATTGTCCAATAACAACGTGGAAGATGTTAGCGTCAAACATCCGTGTCCGAGCTGTGGGGAAGAATTACATTTTGAAGGCGGATGCAATATCTGTAAATCATGCGGATGGAGCAAATGTGACTAATGAGTTATAAATTCTTTCAAAATAAGGAGTGTGAGTGGTTTCCATGCCACTCCACTCATACAGAAAATTTTAACTGTCTATTTTGTTTTTGTCCATTACACCACATTTTAGAATGCGGCGGTAATTATAAAATTATTCAAAACGGAATTAAGGATTGTAGTGGATGTGTGATTCCACATAAAAATTATGACTATATTATCTCTAAATTAAAGGAGTTTGCTTATGAAAATTAAAGTTAAATACCATAATAATAACATACCTAAGTTACAAAAGAACCCCAAAGGCGATTTGATTGACTTATACGCTGCGGAAACTGTTGAGCTAAAAGCCGGAGAGCACAAGCTTATTTCCCTGGGAGTTTCTATGAAACTTCCTGAAGGATATAAGGCAGAATTAACCCCAAGAAGCTCAACTTATAAAACATGGGGTATCTTACAATGGAATTCTGTTGGTCAGATAGATAACTCCTATTCCGGAACAAATGATATTTGGAGATTTCCCGCTTTAGCAATGAGAGATACAGTAATCCACGAGGGAGACAAGATTTGCCAGTTTGAATTGAAGAAAGCTACTATGAATAATGTCTTGTTCGAGGAATCTGACACACTTGATGACACAGATAGAGGTGGATTCGGGTCTACGGGACGCAGGTAGAATAACGGAGGCGACATGGAAGATGTATTATTAACAAGGCAAGAGGTTGCAGATTATTTAAAGGTTAGTCTAAAAACTGCAGACGAATTCATACATAACAAGGACTTCGATGGATTATTATATCTAGGAAGATCCGTCAGAATTTCGAAAAATCGGTTATTAGAATACATCCAACAAAGGCTGGAATATAGAATGTAATGATTATAAGGGTTATTGACATGTTATGTAAATTATGGTAAAATAAATTTGCATCATTACAATAGCCCTTATTTATTTCAGGAGTTGATACAATATGAGTAAACCAAGGGCAAAACGAGGTAACGGAGAATGTACAGTTCGTAAAAGAACTGATGGAAGATGGGAGGGAAGATACCAGGACGCTTTAACAGGAAAACTTAAGAGTGTATACAGAAAAACTCAAAAAGAAGTATTAAAATTATTAGAAGAAAAAACAAAAGAGTATAATATCGGTAAGATATCATCAGGGCAACAACCCACACTGGAGCAATGGGTACAGATTTGGTTAGAAAGGTATAACGGAAATATTAAACCTTTAACATTAGCATCATACAGGCGGATACTCAAGAATCATATTTTACCAGAATTTAAAGGCAAAAAATTAATAGAGTTAAGAACAGACGACCTACAAGATTTTTACTCTAATCTCTCAGAGGTTAAGCATTTGTCGCCTAAAACTATAAAGAATATACACGGGGTATTTCATAAGTTGTTAAACAGGGCTAAGATTATAGGTTATATCAAAGCAAACATTGCAGACGATGTAGTTCTCCCGAGAGTTGAAAAACCATCTATATCATATCTCGAAGATGATTTAATTACTGCGTTTGTTACAGAGGCCAAGAAGGATAAATTTTCAGCAGTTTTTCTAATCACACTATTTACAGGAATGCGGCAAAGTGAGGTTCTTGGTCTAACCTGGGATAGAGTCGATTTTAAACGCGGAGTAATATTAATATCAAAACAGCTACTAAAAATAGATGATGGTAACGGGACATATTACTGTATGGCGCCAACTAAGAGCGATAAAGAACGAATGATAGCTCCTGCTCAATTTGTTTTTCATATTCTACAAGATGTGTTCCAAAAGCAGTTACAAGCTAAAAAAAACAAAGGAAATATGTGGCAAGCTACCGGAGAGTTTCGGAATCTAGTATTTACCAATGATGATGGAAGACACCTATCGCACTGTACGGTATATAAGCACTGTAAATCTATTTTATCAAGAATCGGTATGCCACAGTCAAGATTCCATGACTTAAGACACTCATACGCCGTCTTATCGTTACAGAACGGAGACGACATTAAAACAGTACAAGAAAATTTAGGTCATTACAGTTCTGCATTCACTTTAGACACATACACACATATGACAAAACGAATGCAATATGAAAGTGCGACCCGTATGGATAACTATATATCGAAAAATATTTTTAGCTAAAAATGAGTTGTAAAAACGAAGAAATGTGCAGTCGATTTTTGTGGTCAAATAAGCGTAATTGTGGTCAAATTGTGGTCAAAATTATAAAAACACAGTCCAAAACACGCTAATTGCAAGGGATTTAAGACTTGAAATGTTTTTCAAATCCCTCCTTCTCCGCCAAAAAAGAAGCATCATTAAGATGCTTCTTTTTTTATATGCAAGATTGAACCCGAGCGACGGGAACCGTCAAGAGGGCACCGAACTCGACCGCGTCCGGTGGACGAAACAGGGAGAGTGAGGTGGTGCCGCGGTCGATAGATGCCAAGGAAAAATATCCGAAGGCAGATATCGGGCACCGCAAACCGGCTCGTAGAGAAATCCCTCCTTCTCCGCCACCAAATGGCAAGTCATTTGTATTTTCTGAATCTTTATATCTTATATTCTTTAAATACTCAAGAGTCTGTTTAGGAGCATAACCATTTAATTTTAAATGAATAGTAACTGCTAAAATAACTTTTCTATTATCAAATATTTCAATTTCCTTTATAGTTATATGATCAATTAAATAATTAAACAATACTTTTAACTGTTCTCTTGATAAATCTTGAAAATCTCTATAAGTTATATCTTCATGAGATAAATTAAATTGCTTTCTAATTGCCTTTTCTTCTTTATCAATTTGATTATTGATAGAACACAGAAACTATATCATTCACTTTTAATCATTTAAAAGCATAATAAGATGGTTTTTGTATTCTGTCAAATTATAAAGTATTACTCTTTTTTTCTGTGAAAACTATTGAACTTTCTGCCTAAATATGGTATAATAAAGAAAAAATATTGGGAGGACTATTATGTTTGAAAATCTAAATGAGCTCATTTTTGATGACATTGGAGAAACCTTAAAGAAAATAGCAAAGTTTTTATTTAACTTCTGTTTGGTTGTTGGAATTGTTGTAGTTGTTATTGGTGTTATAATGTTTTTAAGTGGTCTTGATGAATTTACATCATTTTCAGAAGGTCTTGCCTGTACTTTTGCAGATGCTATTAAATACGAAAACTTGTATGCAACTTGTTATTATGGCAAAGTAACAACTAAAATTGGTTTTTGGTTAGCACTTTCTTCATTGGGGGTTATACCAATGTATGCTTTTGGTGAACTTGTAAACTCTGCAAAGAAAATAAAGGAACTCTTATCAAAGACCGATAATATTTAAACATTTGTCTAAAAAGACTGCTCTTTTGTGAGTAGTCTTTTTAACTATATAAATAAATCTTTTTCAAGTCTTGTCTTTCAGAAGAATGAGAAAGATGTCTTTGAATAACATATTTTTCTGCTTTTTCTCTTTTCCAACCTTTGGAGACATAGTGTTCAACTGCTAATTGACAATGGTACTTTCTAAACTCGTGATTTTTGCCAGTCTGTGGGAGTTCTAATGCTTTTGTAATTCTTCTTATCTCATTACTCATTGTAAATCTTGCCATTTTCTCATTTTTAGGCAAATCAAAGACTTTATCTGTAGGTTGTTTTTTATCAATTCTTGAAATGAAGAACTGTACTGTGGTAAAATTGATTTATAAAGCACATTCCAACCTTTTTCAATGATTTTGGCTGTACTATCACGACTCAAAAATCAGTCACAGTTTTTCTTTTGCATTTTTAACATAATAACCACAAGAATCAACTAAATCTTTATAGTAGGATTGGGTGGCAAATTTGCGCAAACCATAACAACCTTGAGGATTGTGACAAGTTACGGAAATATTTTTAAAAATATATATAAAAATGTCGAAAACACTTGCATCGTACCTTAGGGTATGATATATAATAAATATAGAATCAATGGTTTTTAAAATTTAGAAGGAAACGGGGTAACGGTTATGAAAAAACTGTTAGCAATCATTTTTGTATGTATTCTTTTTATGACATCTGCAACCGCTGTGGGAGCTTCCTATCAGCTTGAGCCTACGCTACTTGGTTTTCCTATTGTGTTAAATGGTGAAAGCTTGGATTGTTCGTCTGCTATTTTTTATGATATCCATTACGTTCCTTTAAGAAAAGTTTTTGAAAATTTGGGAGCTAAGGTGTTTTACAGAAGCAGCGATCGGCAAATTCTGGCTCTGACACGTGACGGAGATATGATTCGTCATGTTGTTGGTGATTACGTTATTACCATAAATGGAGTCAAAAGGATATTTGACGTTCCTTCTGTTCTTTGGAATAATGAAACTTATTTACCCATTGATATGGTAGTAATTGGTTTTGGTACCGATGCACTTTCCTACGATAATGAATTGGTAAGCATTCAGAAATATATGTTTCATAATAATTATCATAAAATTATTAAGGATGTGTTGGATGTTTCCCATTGGAGTAATTTTTATCCTGAAAAATTCCAAAGATATGTCACTTATCACGAAAGAGTGCCGTCCTACAGTATGGACCAGATTCTTTATCGAGTAAATTTGGGATTGGATTATCCGTTTTACGAAAATGTTGTTACCGTAAAAGATCCCTATGCGCTTTTGGTTTTGGTAAATAAATATAATCAGTTACCATCCAATTTTACGCAGTATAATCTGGTACATATGAATCCCGGATACACCATAAGAGATGGTAAAGAATATTTACTTGCCGGAGTGACTAATGAAAATTATGCACTGATGGCAGATGCAGCGGCCAGAGCAGGGCTTTCTATGAAGGTTGTTTCCGCTTATAGAACAGAAAGTTATCAAAGAGGATTGTATAATAATAAGGTGAGAAGTTCCGGCAAGACCTATGCGGACAATTATTCAGCAAGACCCGGTCATTCTGAACATCAGACAGGATTGGCAGTTGATATAAATTCCACCAAGGTTGCATTTGAATATTCCGGCGAATTCAAATGGTTGCAGCAACACGCTCACGAATACGGATTTATTATGCGATATCCCAAGGGGAAAGAGTGGATTACGGGTTATGCATATGAGCCATGGCATTATCGTTATGTTGGAAGAGAAGCAGCGCAGATTATCCATGATGAAGGTATCACTTATGAGGAATATTATGTAAAATACGTAGACGTGAATGAATTTAGATAATTTATCACATTCTTACGAAATTTTGAAAAATATTCATATGATATTGTTCTGACAATTGTGTGTATATGGCAAAAGAAGCATCTGATCAGATGCTTCTTTTTTATGGATTGGATGAGTAATAAGACTAAAATATAGAGATTTTCAAAATAATCCAAATTTTGGAACATATTTTAAGCGGAATCGTCTAAGAAAAATGAATGGTTCATTATTTTTTTGTGTAAATGTGACAAAAACGAAGGACAAACAAAAGAAAGGAAGCAGTTTTGGTATGAAAAAATTCATAAGTATTTTCTTAGTATTTCTGATGATTTTGGCATTGAATCCTCTGGGAAGTTTCGCGAAAAATACGCAGGAACCTGTTTTTTCGGATATGATGGATTTGGATTATTATGCGGATGCGGCAATAGCACTGTCTCAGATGGGAATTTTATCCGGATATCCGGATGGAACCTTCGGAGCAAAAAAATCTATTACAAGAGCAGAAATGGCAGCCGTTGTTTGCAGAATGATGAAGATGGAATCATCTGCCGAGGATGCTAAAGGTGAAACTGTGTTTGATGACGTTTCCTATAATCACTGGGCAAGTGGATATATTAATATTGCATCCCGTGAAGGAATTATCAACGGAGACGGAAATGGGAAATTCCGTCCTGAAGACGATGTGAAGCACGAGGAAGCCATTAAAATGGTAATTTGTACGTTAGGTTATGACGTGGAAGTTGATCCGTATGATTGGTCTAAAGGATATTTGCAAGCAGCCGATGAAATCGGTGTTTCCAAACGCTTAAAGGGGCAAAAAGGATATCCATCTTCTCGTGGAGATGTTGCTGTGATGACCTATAACGGACTGGTGGCTGATTTAAAAGCACCCACCGCATCGTTGCCTGCCGGCAGATATGTTTCTGCAAGGGAATTGTATCTGCAAACCGAAACTTCGAAAGCTGAAATTTATTATACACTGGACGGATCTCAACCGACTGCTGATAGCTTAAAGTATTCCAAAAGCATTTCCCTTACCAAAAATTGTACGTTAAGAGCAGTTACCATAAGAGATAAAGTGTTAATCAGTGATGAACTGATTGCTGAATATAAAATTAAACGATCCGGTGGTGATGGTTCTACTGTAATTCCTACACCCACACCAACTCCTACTCCTACTCCTACTCCTACGCCGTCAGCTGTTACATATACAGTTTCTTTTGATTTAAATTATGAAGGTGCAACCGGTGCACCGCTGGATCAGTCTGTTATGCCGGGCGAGCTGGCTGTAGAACCGGCTACTCCTGTTCGTAATTCTTACCGATTTGTAGGATGGTTTGCTGATCAAAATGAAACAGATTTCAGCAAAGCTTACAATTTTGCAACTCCCGTTGAAAGTGATGTTCATTTATTTGCAATCTGGATTGATATGAACGATACGGACAATGATGGTCTTGTGGATGGCCTAGAAGCGATTTATGCAACTGATAAAACCTTGGCAGATACCGATAATGACGGTTTATCTGACTATATTGAAGTAATTCTGCTTGGCTTAAATCCTTTGGCAGTTGATTCAGACGGCAACGGTATCTCCGATGGCGATGAAGATTTTGACGGAGACACCATATCGAATAAAACAGAAGTAATCAACGCAACTGCCCCTGATTTAAGAGATACTGACACGGATGGCTTAGCCGATAATGAAGAAGTTGTTCATCAAACGAACCCTCTGTTGGAAGATACCGACCACGACGGCGTTTCTGACGGAAGAGAAGTTGAACTGGGGACTGATCCTCTCGTTGCACAAACAACCTTCCAAATAAACGTAACCGTTGAAAATGAGGGAGATGGGGCAACGCCTTCAGTGCAGATGAATCTTTCGGGAGAACAGGTGGAAACCTTAAGCATTGAACCTGTGGAAAATGATACCTTCTTCCCGAAAAATATGCCCGGATATCTGGGACAGGCATATGATTTTAGTGTGGACGGAACTTTTGATGAAGCAACCATTTCTTTTGAATTTGATCCATCTAGGCTCAGTGCAAATGTTGATCCTGTCATTTATTATTTTAATGAAGAAACACAAACACTGGAAGAACTTCAAACTACAATAAACGGAAATGTAGCAAGTGCCAGAGTCACACATTTTTCCAAGTATATTTTAGTAGACAGAAAAGTTTATCAGGAATCCTTTACTTGGCAGGATGTTTGGGAAAGCACGAAACAATATACGTCTGCTGAAATTGTTTTTGTAATTGATGATTCCGGAAGTCTGGGTGGCGATTTTGATTATGATGCTGCTACAAACAGTTTCCGCGGTGGACAGGATCCGCAACATAAACGTCTTTTTGTTGCAAGAGATTTCGTTGACGGCGCTAATGTAAATGCCAAAATCGGTATCGTGAAATTTGACGGTATTGTTGATTGCATGACACCGACTCTGGTAAAATGTGATGAAGCAGGAAAAACAAAGTTAAAAAATATTCTGCAATTTACTTACAAAAATAACTGGGCAGCTTATGACTTTCCAGGTGTGTTTGATTCCAGAGGGTATACCTATATGTATACCGGTATCAATTCAGCATTTTCTCTGTTTTCACAACCGACAGTTCATGATGATGTGTTACGCGTTATGATTGTATTTACCGATGGAGATGCCCGTGATTTGGGTCAGCATCAGACAACCGTTGCTGCCGCCAATAACAAAGGTATTAAAATTTATACTGTTGGTCTTGGTGAAACTACAACTTATTTTAATAATTATCTAAAACCTTTGGCAACCAACACCGGCGGATCTTTCTATCTGGCTTCTGATGCAGCGCAGTTGGCAGACATTTATCAGGATATCAGTGAAAAAATTGATATTGAAACTGATTCCGATAAAGACGGTATTCCGGATTATTATGAAGATAATATGATTATTTTCAGCGGCGTAAAATTAGCGTTGGACAAAAATAATTCCGATACAGACGGTGATGGTTTATCTGATGGTGAAGAAGTAGTAATTGCGAAAGAATACAGTGCTGACCGCAAAAAAGTGAAGGTAACCGGTAAGGTGGTATTGGGTGATCCTACCAAAAAAGATTCTGACGGTGATGGCGTGAATGATAAAGAGGATACCGCTCCCTTTGCTTGGAATGTTAGCTCTCGAGATCTGGCAATTTTGTCTCAGGCAATCTATTCCAGAAACATTCCGTTACATGTGAACTTTGAAGATTTGGATGCAAGCGTAGTATCTGAAATTGATGCAAAATTTCACGGAACAGCATCGATCAAAGAAATGACCGGTTGGAAAATGGTGCATTATTACCGGGATACACAGGATGTTGAAACCGATAAAACCTATGGCGGCTATTGCTATGGTGTGTTTGCAAATGATACCAATGCCGTATTGGTTTTCCGTGGTTCCGTTGGAGATATGTGGACTTCCATTCAGGATCAGAAAGGGGATTGGTACCGAAATTATCTTGTATATCCTTTCAAAAATGATCCTGACGGACAACGTGCGGAAGATATTGCAGATGATATTGCAAAAAGCGCCTTAGTTGGAAATAAAGTGTTTTATATCACAGGGCATTCTCGCGGTGGTATGTTAGCACAACGTGCCGGAATCGGAATTGTTAAAAATAATTTATCATCCAAGCTGGAAAAACTGGTGTATTATAATGGCATGGGTGTCGTGTGGACAACTGCCAGCAACGAAGCAGAAGAAATGTATACCACTTTAGTTTCTTTAAAAGATAAAATTTTATTTTATTCGGTAAAAGGAGATACTGTATCAGGATTAGGAAAACATCCTGTTGATACGAAAAAGTTGCTGGCGCCTGTACAATGTGCCAAAGATAATCACGACACTTTTGCGGAACATCATTTGTGTAATTTCACAGCTCAGCTAATGCCGGAAAGATATCAGAAACAGTAAAGTGTTTTTGGAATCAAAATAAAGTATTTATAACAGGCACTCATTTCATTTTTTGAATTGGTGCCTGTTGTAATATGAATTCTATCGGATTTTGGTTCTTTTGGGAAACTGAAAAAATTTTAAAAAAACTATTGACAATTGAAATTCAAAGTGCTAGAATATACCTATCAAATGCGAAGATCAGAAACCAGTAGGTTGGAAAGAACCTGGAGAGAGTTGCCGGTTGGTGCGAGGCAATGGGGAGGTCCTTCTCGAATTCCTTCTGTTAGCAGTGCACTGAACAAGAGAAATCTTCAGTAGGAGGCAACGGGTGTTCCCGTTACAGAACTAAGGTATGTCAGTACCTGATAAGGTCGCTACCGTGAGATAGCGGCGAACTGAGGTGGTACCACGGAAATGAAATTTTCGTCCTCTGCATCCTATAAGGTTTGCAGAGGTTTTTTTATTTCTTTGCACTCTGCATCCTGTACTCACAAAGCAAAGTTATCAGAAAGGATGAACGAAGAAAATGGCTCAGAATTACTACCAGAAAGAAATTGAAACCATGTCTCGTGAAGATATGAAACAACTCCAGTCCGAAAAATTGGTAAAACAGGTAAAGCACGTTTATGAAAATGTGCCATACTACAAAAAATTGATGGACGAAAAAGGAGTAACTCCCGATGACATCCAAGGAATTGATGATTTGTATAAACTCCCGTTCCTTACAAAAGCAGATTTAAGAGAAGCTTATCCCTATGGTTTATTGGCAAAACCTTTGGAAGATTGTGTGCGTATCCATTCCACTTCAGGAACAACAGGGAAACGTGTGGTTGCATTTTATACCCAAAATGACGTTGACCTGTGGGATGATTGCTGTGCTCGTGCTATTATGGCGGCAGGAGGCAGCAAAAAGGATGTTTGTCAGATAGCATATGGCTACGGCTTATTTACCGGTGGTATGGGGTTGCACGGTGGTTCAAGTAAAGTTGGTTGCTTAACTTTGCCGATGTCCTCCGGTAACACAGAACGCCAAATTCAGTTTATGCAGGATTTGGGAGCAACCATTCTTTGTTGTACTCCCTCCTATGCGGCATACATCGGCGAAAGCTTAAAAGAGCAGGGCTATAAACCTGAAGATATTCCACTGAAGGCAGGTATTTTCGGTGCAGAACCCTGGACTGAAGAAATGAGAAAAGGTATTGAAGAAACTTTAGGTATCAAAGCTTATGATATTTACGGTCTCACCGAATCCACCGGCCCCGGCGTTGCATTTGAATGTAGCGAACAGAACGGTATGCATATTAACGAAGACCATTTCTATGCAGAAATTATTAATCCCGATACCGGCGAAGTGCTTCCTGAAGGAGAAAAAGGGGAATTGGTATTCACTTCTTTGGATAAAGAAGCATTTCCGCTTCTTCGTTACAGAACCCGTGATATTTGTGTGCTTACCAGAAAAGAATGTTCCTGCGGAAGAACCTTGGTAAAAATGGCAAAACCCATGGGCAGAACTGACGATATGTTAATTATTCGCGGGATTAACGTATTCCCCAGCCAGATTGAAACCGTTTTATTAAACGAAGGATATCAGCCCAACTATCAGATTATTGTTGATAGAGCCAACAACACCGACACCTTTGAAGTGAATGTGGAAATGTCTCCCGAACAGTTCACCGACAAGGTAGGGGACGTTCTAGCCAGAGAAAAATCTCTTGCCAATGCCATGAAAATTATGCTTGGTATCAATCCCAAAGTGCATTTGGTTGCTCCCAAAACCATCGCAAGAAGCGAAGGCAAAGCTGTTCGCGTCGTTGATAAACGTAAGTTAATTTAAGAAAGGAGAATAAAAATGGCTATTAAACAATTAACTGTATTTGTTCCCAACAGAAAAGGAAGCATTGTTTCTGTTACGGATATTCTGGCAAAAAATAATATCAATATTCGTGCACTTTCTATTGCAGAAACAGAAGATTTTGGTATTCTCCGTCTGATTGTTAATGATGAAAACGCTGCAAAAAAAGTTTTGCAGGAACAGGAATACCTGATTAAAGTGGTAGATGTTGTAGGTGTGAAAATCGGCGATGCACCAGGAAAGTTGACCGCGGCATTGGATGTTTTGGATCAAACAGATATCAACGTGGAATATCTTTATGCTTTTATGGCTCGTACTGAAAAACATGCTTATGTTGTTTTGCGTGTAGAGGATATTCCTTCGGCGGAAACTGCGTTGGAACAGGCGGGATTCCATCTAATCGTTGAAAGCGATATATGCAAATTATAAAAGAATTATTCAGATGAAAAGTTCAGGAAAAAACTGTTTTTTATCTTGACAAATTATTTGAAAAATGTTAAAATAGAATAAATTAAAATGTTGAAGGTAACTTGATATGAACATGCTTTTGATGAATGCAAATGAATATTTATTCAGCTTTAGTGTAGTCTTTTATTTTGGCTATGCTTATTTTGCGATGAAAAAGTTACTTGTGAGATGTCAGGGCAGTTTTTAACAATTTTTGTATGAAACGACGTTTAAAACCTCACTTGTAACATAGTCAAGTGAGGTTTTTATATTTTTGAAAGGAAGACGGCAATATGGCAGATAAATTGGAACAAGCTAGAAACATTATCAATGATGTTGATAAAAAGATGGCGGAGCTTTTTGTGGAACGTATGAAAGCTGCCGAACTGGTTTATGAGCATAAAAAAGAATTTGGTCTTCCGATTTTTGATGAAAAACGGGAAGAGGAGCTCATCGAAAAAAATGTGAGGTTGATTGACGATGAAGGTTTAAAAAGTTATTATATCGATTTTATTAAGAATATGATGAGTGTTTCAAAATCTTATCAGTATCGTATGCAAGGTGGGTTAAAAGTAGCATACAGCGGTGTTGAAGGTGCATTTGCACATATTGCTGCAGGCAGAATTTTTCCCAAAAGTAATCGGGTGTCTTGCCGTGATTTTAAGTCCGCATATGATGCAGTGGTAATAGGAGAAGCGGATGTGGCTGTCCTTCCTATCGAAAACAGTTACGCTGGAGAAGTGGGGCAGACTATGGACTTGATTTTCTCAGGAACTCTGTTTTTAAACGGTATTTATGAGTTGGCAATTCATCAAAACCTTTTAGGAATTCCGGGTGCTACCCCCAAAGATATCAAAAAGGTCATCAGTCATCCACAGGCACTGGCTCAGTGTCACGAGTATATTAAATTAAAAGGGTTTGATACGGAAGAAGCTAACAATACTGCAGTTGCAGCAAAGAGTGTTGCAGGTTTACAGGATCGTTCCTTGGGAGTCATTGCCAGCGTGGAAACAGCAGAAATATATGGGCTTTCCGTGTTGGATGCAAACATTAATAAAAGCGGTGAAAACACCACACGATTTGCCGTGTTATCCAAGGTTCGTGCGAATTCTTCTTCAATGACAAGTTCTGTTCTGATGTTTACCGTAAAAAATGAAGCGGGCTCTTTGGCGAAAGCCATCAGTATCATCGGAACGTATGGTTATAACATGACGGCACTTCGGAGCCGTCCTTTAAAGAAACATTCCTGGCAGTATTATTTCTATACTGAAATTGACGGCACAACTGATCACGAAGACGGTCAGAAGATGTTAGCAGAATTAGGAGAAGTCTGTGATCAATTAAAAATTGTGGGCACCTATGCTCCCCACAGTGAAATCTGAGGTGTTTTAGTATGAATATTCATATGAATTTAGGCGAAAACAGTTATGATATCCTGGTAGAACGGGGACTTCTTAGAGAAGCAGGCAAACATCTGAATTTGGTAAGACGGGTGCTTGTTGTTACCGATTGCGGTGTGCCGGAAGAGTATGCAAAAATAGTTGCGGCACAATGTAAAGAAGCAGTGATCTGCACAGTGGCAGCGGGAGAAGATTCCAAAAGCATTAGTGGCTTTTCTAAACTGCTTGAAACAATGCTTATCCACAATTTCTCAAGACGAGATTGCGTGGTTGCAGTAGGCGGTGGCGTTGTGGGAGACCTTTCGGGATTTGCGGCAGCATCGTATATGAGAGGGATTGATTTTTACAATATCCCAACCACCTTGTTATCTCAGATTGATTCATCCATTGGCGGAAAGACAGGTATCAATTTTGGCGGTGTGAAAAACATCGTGGGAGCCTTTTATCAGCCGAAAAAGGTGCTGGTTGACCCAGATCTTTTAAGCACCCTTCCAACGCGGCAGATTTCCAACGGACTTGCAGAAGCGGTAAAAATGGCATTGACCTCCGATAAAGAGCTTTTTGATATCATTGAAAACAAAGATATTAATGAACACCTTGACGAGATTATTATTCGTTCACTAAATATCAAAAAGAATGTGGTAGAGCAGGACGAAAAAGAATTAGGACTTCGGAAAATCTTGAATTTTGGCCATACCATCGGTCATGGCATTGAAAGCGCTAATTTTTCCAATTTATATCATGGAGAATGTGTTGCATTGGGACTTCTTCCGATGTGCGATAAATCTATTCGACCGAGAGTGATTGAAGTATTAAAAAAATGTAATCTATACAATCTGATTGACTTTGATTGGAATATGATAAAAACAGCAGCATTTCACGATAAAAAGGCAGACGGAGATTCCGTCACCGTTTCTATGGTGGATGAAATTGGTTTTTTCAAATTTGTCACAATGAAATGCGATGAAGTGATTGAACTGGCAAGAAAGTGTTTTATAGAGTAGGTGAAAGATATGAAAAATACATTTGGAACAAGTGTGGCTGTAACCTTATTCGGCGAAAGTCACGGGGAATATATCGGAGCGGTGATTGACGGTCTGGCACCCGGTATCACAGTGGATGAAGCTTATATCAGCAAGATGCTTACCTTGCGCCGTCCCGACGGAAAAATTTCCACACCAAGAAAAGAAAAAGACGAATTCAAGATTGTGAGTGGTGTGCTTTGTGGAAAAACCACCGGAACTCCCGTTACCATTCTCATTCCCAATGAAAATGTGAAAAGCGGTGACTACGCGGAAATTAAGACGGTTGCGCGTCCCTCTCACGCCGATTATACCGCCCATTGTAAGTATCACGGCTTTCAGGATGCCAGAGGTGGCGGACATTTCAGCGGCAGAATCACTGCTGCATTGGTTGCGGCAGGTGCTATCTGTAAATTGGCTTTAGAGCAAAAAGGAATTGTTATCGGCACCCACGTTAAAAAATGTGCAGGAATTTCTGATAGAGAATTCGGAGATTTGTTGACCGATATTAAAATGCTCAATCAGAAAACTTTTGCCGTGCTGGATGATGTTTGTATCGAAAAAATGACTAATGCCATTTTGGAAGCGGCAAAAGACGGTGACAGCGTTGGCGGTGTGCTGGAAACTGCTGTTGTTGGTATGCCTGCCGGGGTTGGAGAACCCTGGTTTGATTCTTTAGAAAGTCAGCTTTCTCATATGATGTTTTCCATTCCTGCCGTAAAAGGCATTGAATTTGGAAAAGGATTTGCCATTTCTGATATGAAAGGCAGCGAAGCCAACGATGCTTTCACAATCCAAAACGGCGAAATTGTTACCAAAACCAACAATAACGGTGGATTAAACGGCGGTATCACCAACGGTATGCCCATTGTGTTCAGAACTGCCATCAAACCAACACCCACCATTTTTAAACCGCAGAATACCGTAGATTTTAAAGAAATGCAGGAAACTGTGTTAGAACCCAAAGGCAGACATGACCCTGCCATTGTCCATCGGGCAAGAATTGTGCAGGATGCGGCGGCGGCAATCGTGTTGTGCGATGCCCTGGCATTGCGGTTTGGAACAGACTGGTTAAAAGGATGAGAAACAAATGAAACGATACGGTTTGATCGGGAAAAAACTGACTCATAGTTTTTCCAAAGAGATTCACCAAAAACTTGCCGATTATTCCTATGAACTGATAGAGCTTTCCGAAGAGGAAGTGAAAGATTTCTTTCTAAAAAAAGAGTTCGCGGCAGTGAATGTGACCATTCCTTATAAAGAAACAGTGATTTCATATCTGGATGAGGTCAGTGAGATTGCAAAAAAAATCGGTGCAGTGAATACCGTGGTTAATCGGGATGGTAAACTTTATGGTTACAATACCGATTATTATGGTATGACATCGTTAATCAAAAGATTGCAGCTTGAATTTAAAAATCGAAAAATACTGATTTTAGGTACCGGCGGAACCTCTAAAACTGCCCGAGTAGTTGCCGAAGATTTGGGTGCAACCAAAATTTTGACCGTTTCAAGAAGCAAAAAGGAAAATTGCATTACCTACGAGGAAGCTATCCAAAATCATTTTGATGCCAATATCATCATCAATACCACTCCTTCCGGAATGTATCCAGACTGTGACGAAAAACCAATTGATATTTCCTATTTTCCCAATTTGGAAGGGGTTTTAGATGCGGTATATAATCCGCTTTGCACCAATCTAGTGCTGGATGCAAAAAAACGGGGATTAAAAGCCGAAGGCGGTCTGTATATGTTGGTGATGCAGGCAGTGGTTGCCGTGGAGAAATTTTTAAATATCGAAATTGCAAAAGAAAGGGCAGACAGCATTTTTGCCCGGATTCTTTGTGACAAAGAAAATATTGTGTTAACAGGAATGCCCGGCAGCGGAAAAAGTACGGTAGGGAAGTGTATATCCTTAGATGGTTACACCTTTGTGGATACTGATACTGAAATTGAAAAACGGTGCGGATGCAGTATTAAAGAACTCATAAAAGAAAAAGGGGAACCTTATTTCAGAGATTTGGAAACCCAAGTGATTTATGATATTTCCAAAGAAAACCGCCAGATTATTTCCACCGGTGGCGGTGCCATCTTACGGGAAGAAAATGTGCTTTACCTAAAGCAAAACGGCAAACTATTCTTCCTGGAAGCCACTCTCAAACGGTTACAAGCTACGGATGACAGACCCCTATCCGATACCGTGGAAAAACTGCAAAAATTATATGATGAACGAATCGACATTTATCGGGACACGGCAGATATCATCGTTCCCGATTTAAAAACACCCGAAGCAGAAGCTCAATTTATTACAACAAAAAGAACGGAGCTGATTATATGAACATTCTTGTGATAAACGGACCGAATTTAAATATGTTGGGTATTCGGGAGCCGAACCATTACGGCAGAGAAACCTATGCGGATTTATGCAACAAAATCAAACGATACTGTGATGAAAGAAATATTGAGGTGTCGTTCTATCAATCCAATCACGAGGGAGATTTAGTGGACGAAATTCAAAAAGCATACGGCAAATTTGACGGCATTGTCATCAATCCCGGTGCCTATACTCACACCAGTATTGCCATTTTGGATGCCTTAAAGGCAGTGGCAATTCCCACGGTGGAAGTGCATATTTCCAAAGTGGAAGAACGAGAAGATTTCAGACAAATCAGTTATATTCGGCTTGCCTGCAAAAAGACCATCACCGGTCACGGCACAAACGGATATTTAGAAGCCATTGACTTTTTATCAGAAGGTAACTAATATGAACGCGAAATTCAAATCTTGTCACTTAAAAGGGAATATAGAGGCACCGCCGTCTAAAAGTATGGCACACCGTTATCTCATTGGTGCTGCCTTATCGGGAGAAGATTGTACATTATCCGGTGTTGATTACAGTGAAGATATTTTGGCAACCCTTGATTGTTTACAAGCGTTGGGTGCAGAGGTTACTGTAAATGACGATACTGTAACAATTCATCCCAAAAACTTTATGAAAGCCCATAGCCCTGTTTTAGAATGCAGAGAAAGCGGAAGCACCCTGCGATTTCTGATTCCCCTTGCGTTGTGCCTGGGGAGAGAAGTTGTTTTCAAAGGAAGCACCCGTCTGTTAGAGAGACCTTTGTCTGTTTATGAAGAACTTTGCAAAGAAAACGGTTTTCTGTTCCAAAAAAACGAAGATTCCGTTACTGTTTACGGTAACTTCAAAAGCGGAACTTATCAGGTAAAAGGGGATATCAGCAGTCAGTTTATCACAGGACTTCTGTTTGCATTGGTGTATCGGAATGAAGATGCAAAAATCGAAATTATCCCACCTTTTGAAAGCCGTTCCTACGTGAAGCTAACCCTTTCGGCATTGCAGTCTTTTGGTGCGGATGTTTCTTTTAGTGATGAATATACCTTAGTAGTTAAATCGTCCGAATTGCATGGGTTTTCCGGCAGAAGTGAAGGCGATTATTCCAACGCCGCATTTTTGGATGCTTTTAACTTGCTTGGTTCAGATGTTACCGTCAACAATCTGAGGGAAGACAGTTTGCAGGGAGATAGGGTTTACAAAGAATATTTTTCTAAGCTGGATACGGGAACACCCATCCTTGATATTTCTGATTGTCCTGATCTTGGGCCCATCCTGATTGCACTGGCGGCTTTGAAAAACGGTGCTACTTTCATAGGTACCGACAGACTAAAAGCCAAAGAAAGTGATCGTGGTATGGCGATGCACGAAGAACTCTCAAAACTGGGAGGCGGACTGGTGTTTGGTGACAATATGATTATCGTACCAAAACAGAAATTAACGTATCGCGGCACAGTTTTATCCGGACACAATGACCATCGGATTGTGATGGCTATGTCTGTGATACTCTCTCAAATCGGCGGAGAAATTTCGGGGGTTGAGGCAGTGAAAAAAAGTTATCCCAACTTTTTTAATGATATCAGAACTCTCGGAGCAGAGGTGAATATAACATGATCGTAGATGTTAGTAAAAATATTTTAATTGTGGGACTTGGTCTTTTGGGTGGAAGTTATGCCAGAGTGTTAAAACGCTTCGGCTTTCATATTTCCGCAATCACCAAAGAGCAAAGCTCCATTGATTATGCCTTGCAAGAAGGTATTATTGATGAGGGTTCCACAGAACTTGACAAAAAATTGATCGAAGAAGCAGACCTGGTGATTTTTGCGCTCTATCCTCATATTTTTGTGGAATGGATTGAAGCAAATCAGCATCTTTTAAAAAGCGGTGCGATTCTTTCTGACGTAACAGGCGTCAAAGGAAGTATCGTCTATAAAATTCAGAATATGTTACGGGATGACGTGGAATTTATTGCCGCCCATCCTATGGCAGGACGAGAGGTTTCCGGTGTGGAAAACAGTACCGATAAGATGTTTGCAGGTGCCAACTATATTGTAACTCCCACCGATAAAAACACACCTAAAGCAATTAACACTTGTCTGGAATTAGGCAGATTACTTGGTTTTTCCAACGTGACAACCTTATCGCCTGAAGAACACGACGAGATGATTGGGTTTCTTTCCCAGTTGACGCACTGTATTGCCATTACGTTAATGACTTGCAATGACAAGGAACATATGGAAAAATTTACGGGGGATTCCTTCCGTGATTTAACCAGAATTGCCCGTATTAACGATTTGATGTGGAGTGAACTGTTTGTAGCAAACAAAGAAGTGCTCCTTAGTCAGATGGACTTATTTATGAATAAATTCAAGGAATTGAAAACAATGCTCGAAACTGAGGATATCGACGGTATGCGACAAATGATGCGCCATTCCACTGAGCGCAGAGCGTTATTTGATAAAAAATAGTATCTTGGAGGAGATTAAAATGAACATGAATTTCAAACGGAAACTGCCAATCCCTATGGAAATTAAGGAGCAGTATCCCTTATCTTATCAGTTAGAACAGTTAAAAGTAAAAAGAGATATGGAAATTAAGTCAATCTTTGAAGGCAAAGATGATAGGTTTATTTTAATTATCGGTCCCTGTTCTGCCGACCACGATGACAGTGTGATTGATTACATTTCCCGTCTTCGCACCGTGCAGGACAAAGTGGCAGATAAAATTCTTATCATCCCCAGAATTTACACCAATAAACCCAGAACCACAGGCGACGGTTACAAGGGAATGCTTCATCAGCCTGATCCAAACAAAGAATCGGATATGTTAAAAGGGGTAGTGGCAATCAGAAGTCTACACATCAGAGCGATTGCGGAAACCGGTTTCACCTGTGCAGACGAAATGCTGTACCCTGAAAATCACAGATATTTATCTGATTTGCTTTCCTATGTTGCTATCGGTGCACGTTCTGTGGAAAATCAGAAGCACAGACTCACCGCAAGCGGATTGGATATTCCCGTTGGAATGAAAAATCCCACCGCAGGAGATATTTCCGTTATGATGAATTCTATCACCGCGGCACAACATTCTCACACCTTTATTTACAGAGGATGGGAAGTGGAAAGTCATGGTAACCCGTTAGCTCACGCAATTTTAAGAGGTTATGTGAACAAACATGGGCAGTCTATGCCAAACTACCACTATGAGGATTTGATTCACTTAGCAGAAACTTACGCAAAATCAGGTCTTACAAATCCCGGTGTGATTATTGATACCAACCATGCAAACTCCGGCAAAAAATGGGCAGAACAACCTAGAATTGCGAAAGAAGTGCTGCATAGCTGTCGTCATAGCGAGGATATTAAAAAGCTGGTGAAAGGTCTGATGATTGAAAGTTATCTGGAAGACGGTTCACAAAAACCTGAAGAGGGCGTTTACGGAAAATCTATTACCGACCCTTGCTTAGGTTGGGAAAAAACCGAAAAACTCATCTACGATCTGGCAGATGTATTATAATCAATATCCCTCCGTTTTCGGGGGGATATTTCTTTCATATATTGAAATTATGGATAGTAAAAAAATGAAAAAGTGCTTTTGCTATTTTTTTTATACCAAATAAAGGAACAATTTTAGGAACAATGTTGTCTAATTATGTAATAAGAAAAGAAGGTGTGAACAATGCTATCAGCACAACATAGTCGGGCAAATATTGGTCATATTACCCGATTGCGTATCAATGAAGACGGACCGGGGGTTCGCAGCGTTGTTTTTATGTGTGCATGTCCGTTAAACTGTCTTTGGTGTTGTAATCCTGAACTTTGTGCATCAGAACGATTCAAATCATTGACTGTTGATGAGTTGTATTCTTATATTGCAAAAGATGTGATATATTTTAAAAACAGCGTGGGAGGCGTGACTTTTTCAGGAGGAGAGCCTCTGCTGCATACAGATTTTATTAAGAATTTCATTCAAAAATACTGTAAAGATTTTTCTGTAGCGATTGAAACTTCCTTGTATACCGACAGAGATACCCTAAAAAAGTTGATTCCCTTGATCGATAGATGGTATATCGATTTTAAAGTGTTTGAGGAAAAAAAGCACCTGAAATATACAGGTGTTTCCAATGAAATCATTAAGGAAAATTTGCGGTATTTATGTGAACATATCAATCAGGATAAAATTACAGTTACTTATCCAATGATTCCGGGATATAATACGACGGATGAAAATCTTACGCAGATGATAGTGTTATTAAAAGAATTGAATATTTTTCATATTGAGTTACATCCCTATCGGAAAGAACAGGAAGAAAAACACCTGGATATCGGATTAGAAGCTACAGTGATAGAAGAATTGGACCCAGAGTTGTACAATGATATTCAGAATCGGTTTTTACAAAACGGTTTTCAAATACAAAAGTTACAACCCTATCGTGAAAAAGAGAAATGTAAATATTTAAAAGATATCCGAAAGGAACTTTGCCGAAAATATCAGATACCTTTAGATATTAAAAATTGCTCATTTGAGGGACGTTGTGTGGGCACGTGTCCTCAATGTGAATATGAACTGCAAGTGATTAATGAATGGTTCAAAAATAATTGGAAAGGAAATGGTATCGATGAATAAGACAACAAAAATGATTGCTGCAGCAACGTTATCTACTGTATTACTGACCGGATGTGAATCGGAAGCACTTTTAAAGCCGATTGAAAGTATTCAGGATTGGTTTATCAGTGTGGATCCGCTTAATGTACATGATGAAACGGAAAATGTTGTGGGAATGATGATAGCCCCTACTTTTACTCCTAATCCTGATATAGACTAAAAAAAGAAGCACCTCGCAGTGCTTCTTTTTTTTAGTTTTATGATTTGATAGCTTCTTTTAAAGCTTTTGCCAATTGATCAGGGCATGAGGTTCCTTTTCCCATACAGTCAATCCCTTCTAACCGACGAATCGCTTCTTCTACGGAAAACCCTTCCATTAATCGGGAAACTCCCTGAGTGTTGCCGTGGCAACCTCCTAAAAAGCGAACTGATGTGATAATTCCGTCGGTGATTTCAAGATCAATTTTTCGGGAACATACACCCTTGGGATAATAAGTATATTGCATAATTGGCTTGTCCTTTCAGAATATTGTTAAAATTGAATGATATTTTGGTTTTGAGTGGTGTAAATCACTTTTTTTACTACCTTTTTTTGCTCGATTTTTTCCAGAGCATATCCGTAAAGCTCCAATTGCTTTTGGTAATTCTGACGAATTTTTTCTTCATTGGGATTGCTGTCTGTTTTAAAATCCAGTAATGTAATTTCATTATTTTTTATGTAATAACAGTCACATACCCCTTGCAGTAGTATCACATCTTCTGTGTCCACTGGATAAACCATTTTAGCAGGGACGCGTACCAGAAAGGATTTTTCGCGGTAAATCGTATCTGCTGCTAATATTTCTTTTGCAAGATCTGTTTGAAAGAAAAGCTTCATTTTTTCTGAAATTTCCTGAGAATATTCCCGTTCCCCTGCCAAAAGAATTGCATTTTTGATGGCGTCAGGTATTGATTCTCCTTGGTTTATGGCATCTAAATCCATCAGTTCAAACACTTTGTGAAAATAGGTTCCGTATTCACATTGGGAATAACCAAGCTCCATAGAATCCAGATCAGATAATCGCAAATTCACAATCGGAGTTTCAGCTTTTGCCAGACGATTTGCTTCTGTAACTGCAACTTTGGTTGGAAGGGAAGTGCGATATAAATGATGGTAAGGGACAAACAGATGATTTGTTTGCATAGAGACTTCTTCTGTTTGGACTGTTGCAATTTCATTGGTGTCAATCGCGGTATCATAGGTTTGTGCACCAAATACCTTCAAATTGAATTCAGGTCGTTTCAAAACACAAGGTAAAATCCATTCGATAAAGGTTAATGTTCGACGAAGTTTACTTTTGGTGATACCACAGGCATCTAAGGTTGCCAGCCATTCGTTTGATTTTTTTTCAAAATTCGAGATAGTTCCGGTGAGAATCAATTTTTCTTTGGCTCTTGTTAGTGCAACGTACAAGATACGCAGTTCTTCTTGCAGTTGATCTTCTTTTAAAGCAGCAAGGACTACTCGTTTGGTCAGCGTGGGATAATAATAACGCTTGTGAGCATCTATATAGTTTGCACCAATTCCGTATTCCGGATGAAATACGGCTTGTTTTTTTGCTTCCTCCTGATTAAATCGGGTGCCAAGACCTGATACAAATACAATTGGGTATTCCAGTCCTTTACTTTTATGCATGGTGACAATACGTACTGCATTTTCCGGAGGCTTTTGTTGAAAAGCATTGAGCGTTTTTTTGGATTTGGATGCATCATCCAAATGGCAAAGGAAACCTTTTAATCCGCTGATTTCTGTTTGATCAAAAGATTTTGCAGCTTGATAGAATAAATCCAGATTTTCCATTCGCTGTTCAGGATTTTGATATACACAAAACAATTCTTTTAAATGGTAATCGTTATATAACATGTTAATTAAATCTGAAATTTTTTTACCATATGCTGTTTTTTTGCAAATGTTCAAAAATTCTTTTACTTTGGTTGCATCAGCAGTTTCAGATTTTTTTAATGCACAAAAGAAAGGTTCCCTTGGAGCCGAATCTCTTAAACTAAGAATAGCGTCTTCGCTCCAGTAAAAGAGAGGCGATTTTAATAACCCTAAAAGTGCTAAATCATCATAGGGATTGTCAATTGCTTTTAAAATACCCAGGATTACTTTAATTTCCATTGTATCAAAAAGTCGCTCGGTTGCATCCATTGCAACGGGAATTCCGTGTTCCGATAAGGTTTTATACAAATTGGTTGCAAATTCTTTGATACCACGGACCAAAATGACAATATCACCGTAATTAGCCGGACGGGAAGTTTGTGTTTTTAAATCGTATACAGGCATTTTTTCTTCTGCAATCAACTGGTGAATTCGTTTTGCGATTACTAAAGTTTCTTGATTAAAGTCTTCAGTTTCTTCATCCGTAAACTCTTTGGCAAGAGAACAATCTGCAAACAGAACTTCTGCTTGATAATTAACGTCCGTCATTTCAGGATAAGAAGCGGTTTGAACAAGGGATTCTTTTTCATAATCTGTTTTTCCGGTTTTGGGTGTCATTAATTTTTTGAAAATTACATTGACTCCTTCCACCACTTCTTTGCGGCTTCTGAAATTGTTGGATAAGTAAATGACTTCGTGTTTTTCATCTTGGTAGGTTTCTTGTTTTTCGATAAAAATTTGAGGTTTGGCATGACGAAATCCATAAATACTTTGTTTCACATCACCCACTAAAAACAGGTTTTCTCCGTTTTTAGAAATCAATCGGAACAAGTGATCCTGAATGTCATTGGTATCCTGATATTCGTCAATTAAAATTTCGTGAAACCGTTGTTGATAGCTTTTTGCGATTTCGGAAGGATTCCCGTTTTCATCAGACAAAACTTTCAGCGCCAGATGTTCAAAGTCTGAAAAATCCAACAAAGCTCGTTTTTGTTTTTCCGCTTGGTAACGCTCAGAAAATTCTTTGGTTAATTGGGATAAGACCTTGATGAATTTTAGAACTTCTTTATAATCATTTTGTTCATGTTCCAGAGAATTTGAGATTAAGGGAATAAATTTACCGATATCTGTTTTGAAATTTTCACGGAGATTTTTGATAAAGGTGTTATCTGTTCCTGCTTTTACACCTTTTACTCTGAACGCAACGAAGGAAAATGACAGAATTTCTGCTTGAATTTCTCTGAAATTATTTGATTTGCAAAGGGTTTGTAGCTTTTTAATAAACAAAAGCTCCTGAGCAAAAATTTCATAATAAGGGGCAAGATCCGGCTTCAATTCAATTTCTTTAATCGCTTTGTGATATCCGATTTCATTGTCTGCAAGAATTTCTTGTAATTGATGAATGATAAATTCACCGTAGATAGATTTGGAAAAATCTTTTGTTACCGCAGTTGCGCTGGACATACATTTATCAAAATAAGCATCCGGATTGGAAAGGGAAGAAGTGAAATGATCATAAGCAAGAATCATATCCACAATTTTTTTATCGTTCCGTCCATAGCCGTAAGTGTCGGCCAGTTCCAGAAAATCAGTATCTTCTTCTAAGTATTTGTCCTCGATGAGTTCTGCAATACAACGCTGTTTTAAAATCATGGTTTCTGCTTCGTTGGTGATGCGAAAATTCATTGGGATATTGAGCATATTGATATTTTGTTTGATCACATTCAAACAAAAACCATGCATTGTTTGAATATTGGAATTTGGCAACAAAAGAAGCTGACGTTTTAATCTTTTATCAGACGGATTTTCTGCAATTTTTTTCATAATCGCCTGATAAATTTTATCTTTCATTTCTGCAGCTGCCGCATTGGTAAAGGTAACAACCAACAGCTTATCAATATCCGGACCGTTTTCTTTACAAACCATCTCAATAATACGTTGAACCAAAACTGCTGTTTTTCCGCTTCCTGCAGCTGCAGATACCAAAATTGATTTATCAGTGGTATCAATGGCTTTCTGTTGTGCCGGAGTATATTTAATTGCCATCTATTGCACCTGCCTTTTCTTGAGATTCAGGATGGAAATAGTCATCCTTTGAGAGTGTTTTGATATTGCGGTATGAATGCATTTTTTGATCAAACATGCAAATAGCGCCATAAGGGCACCAGTCGCAAGCTGTCATCGCACCATGACGGTACGGTTGGATAGCAAAATCACCGCTCATCATGGTATCTCCAATAGATTTTAAAGTATTTTCGCAATCGTTTAGTAAGCGATTAAATTCCTCTAAAAACAGGAAATTACTCAAACTTATCTTTCCGTTTTTATCTACTTTTATATCAGTCACCTGAGATTGATACGAAATCTCTTCCCCTAAGTGACGATCGATCGCTTGAATCAGAGAGTCATCGTTTAATACGAAGCCCTTCATCGTAAATTTCCGACGTAAGGCATCTTCTGATTCATCTGTTCCGGGACGTTCTTTAAATGGAATCAGATCGTCATTAAAGTTGGTATAAAATGCGGCTCCGGGCAAAATTTCGCCTTCAAAATCCAGATATTTTCCGCCATTTTTTATGACGGTGCGCAAATAGGTGAGCAGTTGCAGCTGAATCCCTTCTTTAATGAGTGAGAAATTAAATTCTTTCGCACTGGATTTATAGTCGATGATACGAACATACAATCTATCACCTAGATTTGCTGCATCAAAACGGTCAATTTTTCCGTATAACTGCATTAGAGTACCATCTTCTAAGGAAATTATAAGAGGCGGTATTCCGTCTTCTCCAATGGGAACTTCATATCCAACCGGGTAAAAATCGCCTTCCTGAAAATGTTCTTTGATATAAGAAATTGCCCGTTTTAGCAGACGTTTGATTTTTTGAATCAAATATTTTGTTTGGGGGTTATATAGAGATAATTCCGGGAATGAATGCATAATTTCGCGTGGAACCATTTGTTCTGTTTTTTCTTCAATATAAGTTTCCGTCAGTTCTTCCCAGGTAAGATTGTCTTTTTTGATTTGTTTTGAGAACGCATCAAACAGATTATGCACAATGGTCCCGGTTTTTCTGGGGTCGTAGCTGACATCTTCTCGTTCCTTTGCTTGCAACATATAGTTGATAAAATACATATATTTGCATTTTTGATAAGTTTCAAAACGAGAGACGGATGCGCCAAGTTGCTTTTGATATTTGGAATCCATAAGTTTTTTGGACAGTTGTTTATCGGTTCGGTAATAAGCTGCCTCTTTCATCATTTCTATTTGTTTCCAAGCTTGCATCAGTTGCTCTTTTTCGGGATTATTCCAAAAATCGTCAGGCATACTTTTAGGAGCTAATTTTTGTTTATAGGGGTTCTGATAAGTCATCAGGGATTTTTGTGAATATTCAGAAATATTCACAAAGGGGGATGTAAATTCTACTGTTTTCTGAAATTTTTCCAAGTGACTCCACAAATAGCAGGGCATCCGTTTGACCTGCTCAGTTTCAGCATTATTATAACTTAAATATAACTGTTTTTCAGCGGTGATGAAAGAACGGTACAGGGCCAGATTGGAATCACAGTTTTGAAACAGGGAAGTGGGAAGTTCAATTCCGGTTACCTCAAAAATAGTTTCCCTTTCCACATCGGATAAATAGGAAAGATTGATATTTGCTTTTGGGGTAACATTTTCGTTCATTCCCAGAATCAATACATAAGAGGAGGATAAACTTCTTCCACGTTCGGTATCTGATACGGTAACGGTATCCAGGGTGTTGGGAATATCGCCGGATTCGTAAAGTTCCAGAGATTGTTTTAGCACCAAATGATAGTCGGTAAGTGTTATCTTTTCGTCACCGAGTAATACATCAATATTTTTGATGGCTTTTAAAATGGTGTTATATGCCGTTACGGTTTCCTGGCGTAAGGATGCTTCCGATTGGTCTAAATAACGTTTTATGGCTGTTTCCAAATGAATAGCACGTGCGTAGGAAACAAACGCCTGTCGATAGTTGGCTTTTTTTGTAAAATAGGTAAAAACAGGAGCTAAAAAACGATTGTAAATATCGTTTATTTTCGGTAGAGAATATACAAAATAGTTTTTTTGTTCTTTCAAAAATTCACATTTTTGTTTCCATTTATCGGTGTCATACAGTTCTTTTTTCTGGATATGGAAGCGATGCATCAATTCTTCAAAAATGCAAACCTCATCATGCATCTCATAAAGAGCGCAAAGACTCTTTAAATATGCCAACACATGTTCTTTTTTATAGTCAGATAACACCATCTGAAAAAGTGTCAGAAAAATTTTGGAAACCGGATTTTGAGTCAACGGAGTTTTCTGATCTAAAAAGCAGGGGATATTCGCTTGCGAAAACACGGCATCGATGTCATCCTTATAAAGAGTTAAATCACCTGTTAAAACAGTAATTTCGGAAAAAGATGTACCACTTGCCACCAGTTTTAAAATCGTATCTGCCGCAAAGCGAACCTCATCATGAGTGTTTTTCGCACGAATCAGCGAATAGGAAACTTTTGGTTTTTCCTTGGGATAAGAGTCAAAAAGGTCCACAAAAAAACGGTCAGATTGCTCCGCTGTTTTTATTTGTGTTACTGTTTGATTCTGTTTTTTGGCAATCCCTAAAAGGTGTGAATACGTTTTGTAGGTAGGGAAAAACAATTCTCCCGGAGATTTTGGATTTGTATCATCCAAGAGCAGGGAAATTGTCATTGCTTCAGCGTTTTTTAATAGAGCTGAAATGACCAGATACTCGGCAGGAGAAAATTGATTGAAGTGATCAATATATACGGTATAGTTTTGGTATAATTTTTCTGTTTCGATATAATTTGCCAGGGTTTGAAAGCTATCTTCAAAATCACGGAATTTTTCAGAAATTGCTTTTTGATATTCACAAAATATAAAATCAAGATCACAGATTTTTTGATATAATGAGGAGCCTTTTTCCAATTTGTTTTTCATTTCATCAAAAACAGTGTGGTCGATTAAATATCCTTTACATTCTGATAAAATATTTTTAAACACAGCAACAGAATCAGGACTTTGTTTTCTGTTTTTAATGGTGGTTAATTCTTCGGGATGATTTCTTAAAATTTGGTATAAAATTAAATTTTTAATTTCTTCATCAATATAATCTAATTGATTCGGTTGATATTTTTTATTCACGATCGTAGCAAGACGCTTAAAGTTCACAGTTTCTGTGAGATGGGAATAAGTTTCCCCTAAAGAATCCAGAAGAGATTTTTCTGCATTAAAAGAAAACTGCTCCGGTACAATGTAGAGCACGTTTTCTCCGTTATCTATGGAAGTTTTCATTTTTTCGAAAAGGAGTTTCTCATTGGGAGCAATCTCTTTTCCGTAAAGAATTTCTAAAGCCATGGAAATTCTCCTTTTTTTTATTTTTTTATGACGAATTTATTCGAAATTTCTCATTCTTATTATAACATTTTTTTGATCAAATTGCAACAGTAAAATATTTAAAATTTATGTTAAAAAACTTGTCAAGAAAAAAATAGTGTGATATGATAATAAATAAAGATGAATGAAGTTTTTATCTAGCAGAAAAAGGAGGAGAAATATTGAAAACAATCCAAAAAATTACATATTCAGCTTTATTTATGGCGTTAGGATTGATTCTTCCGTTTTTTACAGGACAGTTGCAGCAGTTTGGGAATATGCTTTTGCCGATGCATTTACCTGTTCTGATTTGCAGCTTTATTTGCGGTTGGAAATACGGCCTTTTCGTTGGATTGGTTCTTCCGATTTTTCGGTCTGTACTATTTTCTATGCCTGCGATGTATCCTGTGGCAATCGGAATGGCTGTGGAACTTGCTACATACGGATTTGTAGCAGGGTTTCTTTATGAAAAACGTTCGTGGAAATGTTTGAAATCCCTTTACATTTCCTTAATTTCTGCAATGATTTTGGGAAGAGTGATTTGGGGAATTGCACAGTGGATTCTTTTAGGTTTGGGCGGTCAGAATTTCACTTGGAAATTGTTTTTAGCAGGAGCCGTAACCAATGCAGTTCCCGGTATTGTTTTGCAGTTGATTTTCATTCCTGTATTGATGTTATCGCTTGGAAAAACCAAATTTGTTACCATCCATAAGAAGGGAAATGGCGTAAATGAAACCAAATGATTATCGTAATATTATTACAAAAATCAGAGAATTACTTTGTCAAAAAGATTTTGCGGTGATTGCTATTGACGGACGCTGTGCATCCGGGAAGACCACTCTGGCAAAACAGCTACAACAAGAACTTTGTTGCAATGTGATTCATATGGATGATTTTTATTTACCGCTTGATAAAAGACATGCCGACTGGAAACATATTCCCGCCAAAAATATTGATTTTCAAAGCCTTCTGGATGTGTTTGGTAACATCAAGGCGCAATCAGAATATCAGTTTTCTCCTTACAGTTGTCAAAAAGGTGCATATGGAGAAGTATTGACGTTTTCACCGAACCCGATTACCATTATTGAAGGCTCTTATTCCTGCCATCCGGACTTATATGACCATTATGATGTTCGGATATTTATGGATATTACATCTGATGAGCAGAAAAAACGGTTGCATATCAGAAACAAGGAAGATGGATATACTAAATTTCAGCAGTTGTGGATTCCGTTGGAGGAAGCATATTTTAAAAAATATGATGTGCGAAATCATTGCGATTTTGTGCTGAAAAATGAATAAAAAATACCGTCTGTCCAAAAGAGACAGACGGTATTTTTTATTCTATTAACAATTCAATTGCTTTATCAAATTGGGTATCATAGTAAAATACGGTATCCAATAATTTTTGTTTGATATGTTGCTGTGTGGTAAAATCACAAACACCGTAAGGATATAATTCTGCAGTTTTTTGGAACGATTTTACGGCATTGAATGTGTTCAGGTCAAAAATATCGGTGTCATCCAAAGAATAGTTTAAAGCTTTTAAAGCCTGCTTCATATTCTTAACATCTTCACCGGAATCTCCCATTTGCATTACTCTCATAAACGGAAAATGAGGAATCTCATCTTCTGTGAGCGTGTAGGTTTCGTTATATACAGTAAGATTCGGCGCAACTCCGTGTTTGTTGATTTCAACACCGCCAGGAGCAAGATATTCTGCAATAGTATATTTGAAATATCCACCATAAATGGGAAGGGAGAATAAATGTTGAACTGTTCCTTTCCCGAAGGTTCTTTCCCCAACAACGGTGGCACGTTTATGCTCTTTTAGAGCACCGGTTACCACTTCAGATGCGCTGGCAGAATATTCATTGACTAAAACAACTACTTCTCCGTCAAATACTTTTCCGGATGCGTAAAAGGTTTCATTTTGTGCTTCATCCCGTGGCTCAACCGTTAAGATTTCCAGCCCTTCATCCAAAAACGTACCTGCAACCTGAATAGCGCCTTCCAACACGCCGCCGCCATTGTAACGAAGGTCTAAAATCAATTTAGTAACACCTTGTCCTTTTAAATCCTCAATGGCTTTTTTAAGTTCCTCTCCGGTGGTTAAGGAGAAATTAGTAATTTCGATATAACCGATTTCGGGATAGTCAATCAAGGTAGCGAAATTGACAGATGTAATTTCAATAATATCCCGTACTAAAATCATATCATATTGTTTTCCCCTAGGGTCTTCAAAAGTAATGACTACTTCTGTGCCTGCATCTCCGCGAATATAGGTGAGTGCTTCATCTAAAGATAATCCGTACAAATCGATTCCGTTTGCCTTTATGATAGCATGCCCAACTTGTACACCTGCTTTATCCGAGGGGGAACCTGCCAACACATTTACCACATAAATTTTTCCATTTCGCATTTCAACAGAAGAGCCGATTCCACCGGTCTTTCCTGTTAACTCTGTATCCATGTAAGATGTTTCTTCCGGAGAGATA
This sequence comes from Oscillospiraceae bacterium, assembly GCA_015068645.1. NCBI lineage: Bacteria > Bacillati > Bacillota > Clostridia > Eubacteriales > Oscillospiraceae > Oscillospiraceae bacterium. Next base: position 157,909 of record SVKD01000001.1, on the reverse strand, counting down.
TAATCTCCGTATTCATCAATGGACTGGGTAAAATATTTTAAAATTTGTTCGTAGGTTTCATCATCGTCTTCAGCAATTTTCATCAGAGTATCTAAGAACAACTCAACTGCATCCACATTATCTTTTGAGGTGGCTAAAGCGTTTAAGTAAATATAGCGAATCAGTTCCCGTTTATTATTCTGGCTGACACTTCCTGCAAAAGAGGGAAGCGTGAAGCAAAATACCAATAACAGGATCAGCGCAATAATTTTTTGTTTCATAAAAAACTCCTTACATAGAATCAGGTGCTTCTACGCCTAAAATGGTGAGGGTGTTTTTAATCACATTTTTGGTTAAGATGATCAAGCCGATTCTAGCCTGCATCAAAGCTTCGTCTTCGATTTTTACGCGACAAGCATTGTAGAAGGAATGAAAATCTGCAGACACATCCAACACAAATTTAGTAATTCTGGAAGGATCGTAACTTGCAACTGCTGCTTCGATTTCTTCGGGCAGCTGAATCAGTTTTTCCATCAGAGTTTTTTCTTCTTTTTCTTTTAATAATGTAAAGTCACCCTGATTGTTATAGGAAATGTTTTCTTCGTTTAACACTCTTAAAATACTGGAAATTCTTGCATGCGCATACTGACAGTAGAATACCGGATTTTCGTTGCTCTGAGAAACCGCCAAGTCTAAATCAAAATCAAAATGGCTGGAAGGCTGACGCAGATTAAAGAAAAATCTTGCGGCATCTTTTCCGATTTCATCAATCAAGTCATTTAAGGAAATTGCTTTACCGCTTCGTTTGGATACACGGTAAGGCTCATTATCTTTGATTAAACGAACCAGCTGCATTAAGATAATATGAAGCTTGTCCCCGTTATAACCAAGTGCAGAAAGTGCGCCTTTCAAACGTTCAATATGGCCATGATGGTCTGCACCCCAAACATTGATTAACAGTTCGTTACCACGTTCAAATTTATCGGCATGATATGCAATATCTGCAGCAAAATAGGTGGGAATACCATTGGTTCTGATTAATACATCATCTTTTTCAGAGCCAAATTTAGTGGATTCAAACCATGTTGCGTTATCTTTATCGTATGCCAAGCCTTTTTCTTTTAATTTATTGATCACTTCAATGACTTTATTTTCAGCGTGTAATTTACTTTCGCGGAACCATACATCGTAGTTGATGCCGTATTTACCGGTGTCAGTTACAAGTGCATTTAAGTTTCTTTCCAACGCAAAAGCTACAAATTTCTTCTTGCGTTCGGTAGAGTCCATATCAATGTAATCTTCAGAGCCGAACTCTTTGATAAATGCTTTCATGGATTCAATAATGTCTTCGCCGTGGTAAGCATCTTCAGGAAATTCAATGGCATCTTCGCCTTTTACTAATTGAATAAAACGCGCTTCTAAGGAAATACCGAATTTTTCAATCTGATTTCCGGCATCGTTTACATAAAATTCTTTGGTAACATCATAATTTGCCCAAGACAAAATATTTGCCATACAGTCACCGATGGCACCACCTCTGGCATTACCAACGTGCATGGGACCTGTGGGATTTGCAGAAATATATTCCACGTTTGCTTTTGTGCCGTTGCCTACATTGGTTTTCCCGAAATCGTCACCTAATTCCAATGCTTTTTTTGCACTGTTTGCATAAAAGGTGTCTTTCAGATAGAAGTTGATAAAACCGGGACCTGCAACTTCGCATTTTTCTACATCGGTTTCCAGATAATCCAGTTTGGAAATAATGATTTCGGCAATTTTTCTGGGATTATTTTGCAAAGCTTTTGCATTTCTCATTGCAAAATTCACGGAAAAATCACCGTGATTTTTATCTTTAGGGATTTCTATATCTGATACATATTCGTTTAATTTGGGCAGATCTCCATCCATAAATGCTTGTTTGTAGGCATCGAATACCATCGTGTTGATGGATTCTTTCATTTCTTTGATAAAATTTCTCATTTTCTTGTTCCTCCTTGCTTCTACATTTGTTCTTTCAGGTGGATGCTCAGTTCATTATATTGTGAAATCAAATCGTTTAAGTAAACACCGTAGGATACATCTAAGCTACCGCCGTTTTCTGAAATATCCACTGTCAGATTGTCGGCAAATACACCCACTGAAAATGCACCGTAAGGGGTTTCGTATTGGCCGGTATGTTTTTTTCCTTGTTCAAAAATAAATTGAGTATTACTGGTTCCGTAACGGAGTAATGTTACTTTCTCATTTTCTATTTTTAATGTGGTTTTAGACGGCGTTTCGTTCCCAAGCGCTTCTGTATCGCAAAAGGTAACATAATATTTATCATTTTGTTTTACCAACTCAGCCCGGGTTACAAATTCAATCTGATCTTTTTCTTCTTCTAAATTTTTCATATTGCTTTTAAAGGTTAAAAGCATATTTTTTTTAATGGGATTCATTATTTGATTCCTCCTTTTTATTTTTTAAGAAATCAATATGTCTCAATATCAATCTTTTTCACATCTGTTTCGATGGGGTGACCCAAGAATACACCACCAAGATGAGCAAATTTTTCCACATCATCACTGACAAAATATTGATTGCTTCCAACATCGGTGTTATCAGATAATAAATTATTTTTTATGAGAATATTTTTGGTATATAGTGCAGTTTCGTATCCTGCATTGATAATGGAAACATTCTCACCTACGATGTCTTTAATCACTTTTTCCAAAAGAGGGTAGTGGGTACATCCTAAAATAATAGTATCGACTTTGTTTTGAATCAGCTCCGCAAGATATTCTCTGGCAATGATATAAGTAGCTTCGCTTTCTAAATATCCGTTTTCTACTAAGGGAACAAACATTGGACAAGCTTTTTGAAATACCTGTGTATCCGGCATTATAGCTTGGATTCCTTTTTTATAAGCGTTGCTGTTAATTGTGCCGGGGGTTCCCAGAACACCAATTTTTTTATTCTTTGTTTTGTTAACAGCTGCCAGACAGACAGGTTCTAACACACCGATTAACGGAATATTAAATTCACTTTTTAATTGTTCCAAAGCAACCGAACTTGCAGTTCCGCAAGCAGCAACAATTGCTTTTACTTGGTGGTTCATCAAAAATTTGATGTCTTGTCGAACATATTTTACAATGGTTTCGTTGGAACGGGTTCCATAAGGAACTCTGCCGGTATCTCCAAAGTAGATAATAGATTCCGAAGGCAAAATGTGCATGAATTCTTTCACGGCTGTTAAACCGCCGAGCCCTGAATCAAATACACCAATGGCACGATTGTCTGTTTTTTTTGTATTATTTTCCATATTGGTGAGCATTATGGTGATTCACATCCTTTTTATTTTGCAAGTTTAATCAGACGATCCAAGAGATCCTTGTATGAAACGCCTTCGTTTTTCATCAGAAGAGGATACATACTCTGTGCAGTAAAACCGGGGATAGTATTAATCTCATTTAAGTAAATCTTGCCGGTTTTTTTGCATACAAAGAAATCAACTCTGGAAAATCCGTTTAATCCTAATGCAAGAAAGGCTTTTTTTGCGTATTTTTTAATGGTTTGAATGGTATCTTCCGGAAGATTTGCGGGAATATCCAGACGATTTGCACCGGTATTGATATATTTGGTATCAAAATCGTAAAATTCGCTTTCGGTTGAAATTTCACCGGGGGTAGAAATAAAAATATCTTCATTGCCTAAAACAGCACATTCAATTTCACGGCAGTCTATGTATTCTTCCACTAAGACCTTAGAATCAATGTGAAATGCATTTTCTAAAGCAGGCGCCAACTCTTCTTTTGTAAAAACTTTGGAGCAACCGACGGAAGAACCCGCATTTGCAGGCTTTACAAAGACCGGTAGAGAAATCTTGGCGAGAATATCATCGCGGTTATCTGTGTCATTCAAATACACCGCAGGTACAACCGGTACACCTGCTTTTTCAAATATGGTTTTAGAAACAGCTTTGTCCATTGCCATTGCTGAGGATAAACAGTTTGCACCAACTCTTTTAATACCCGCCAGCTGTAACAGAGCCTGGATGATTCCGTCTTCACCGTTGCTGCCATGCAGAACAGGGAAACAAACGTCGATGGGAATTAACTCGTAGGAATCACCTTTTAAAATAACAAGACCTTGGTGTTCTTTGGAAGGGGAAATCAGTGCAGGATAACTTGTTTTTTGAGTCCAGGCACCTGTTTTAATATCTTCCAAGGAACAGCTATCGTCCACTAAAAACCATTTTCCGTCTTTCGTAATGCCAACTTTGGTGATTTGATATTTGTTTTCATCCAATTCGTTTAAGATATTAGATGCAGAAATATTGGATACATCATGTTCCGGGGATTCACCGCCGAACAAAACTAATAATCGAAGCATAAGAATGGACCTCCTGAGTTATTGATTTAAAATTTCGTAATAATAATAGCACGGCTTAATTTGCGTTACAGTTTTTAATTTAGTACTGGTTAACATAGTATTTTTGGAAAATACCAATGGAATATGTGGCATATATTCATAAAAATCATCACATAGACGCATATATTCCGGTTGTTTGACCGACATTTCATCTGATACACCGAATTTTTTTAGATAACCATCGTAATCAATGGAAAGGGGAGTTTTAAAAACACCATCGAAGAATGGCGAAATATCCAAATCATATCCAACATTGGTAGTAATCAGATATAAATCGTATGTTTTTTCTTCTATTGCGCTTTGGAATTCTTCCGCAACAACATGTTGCACATTTAAAGAAATTCCAACTTCTTTGAAATTTGCAGTTAATGTTTCACAGATTCCTTCTTTGATGGGATCTTCTGTGGTTAATAAATTCAGAATCAATTCTTTTTTTTCATTGCCTTCGTATCGTTCTATAATTCCGTTATTATCCACATCGGAAAATCCCAGTTCCGTTAGCAGAGATTTCGCTTCGTCAATGTTGCGAATATTCTCTTTGTTGTCATTATATGCCCAGCTGTTCGGTGGTAATGGCAAATAAGTGCTTTCCGCGTGTGACATAAATACTTCGTCTCGGATAGTATCTCTTGCAACAGTATAAGAGAGTGCTTTTCGGAATGCTTTTTCCTTCATCAAAGAATTTTCATAGTTGAGGGATAAAAAAGTATATTCGTCCGTCAGATAATCAATTTTATGAGTTTCATTTTTAGAAATTGACTTCACGCCCTCATCGGAAAATGAAAAATAGAAGATATCCATAATTCCACTTCCGGAGAGTGCTTTTGCAGTTTCTATATCAGGAATAAAGGAAACCTCAATTTCTTGAATGTCTGATTGAAAATCCCTATGATATTTTTTGTTTTGTTCTAGGACGAGTTCTTTTCCCTTAGTTTCAGACGCCATACGGTAAGGACCGGTTCCATTATGCTTGAACTGTGTGGTGTTTAATAATTCTTTTTTACATACGATGGGGAAGGTTAACTGTAATTTTAAATTTGGAGTCAGTTTGGATAAATCCAAGCGAACAGTGTGATCATCTACAACCGAAGCCGATTGAATATTTCGCGTTTGATAGCTGTAATAACCGGGATTATTCAATAAGTAATCAATTGTTGCTTTCACGTCGTGGGCAGAAAATTGAGAACCGTCATGAAATGAGACATTTGGTTTCAGATGAATGATTACCGAACGTCCGTTATCCTGAATTTTATATCCGCTGGCTAAATTTTCCTCTGCTTCATAATTGGTATTGACGGTATATAAACTATCATACATTAAGAAGTTCATTTGTTCGTTATATTCGGATTTTACCAAAAGCGGATTTTTATTTTTTGTTGCATAAGCACAAATGGTAATTTTTCCGGGATCGACGGAAGCATCTTCTGAATCATCGTTATTTTTTTTCAAAACGGAACATCGGAAAAGCAGAGTGATTAACAGAATAATTACCAAAATGTAGATGAAAAGTTTTTTTACTTTTGGAATGTTTACTTTCATGATTTCACTTTCTTTTTAGTTTTCATTTCCGTCATTTTTTAAAGCGATGAAAGCAGCCATACGGCCGGAAGCTTCGCCTTCACGACGGAAGGAATATAAAGATTCTTCACAAACGGTGCAAAGAGTAGACACAGCAATATTTTCTTCTAAAACTTTATGAGAAATTAATTGTTTTTTTACTGTTTTCTTTAGATCTAAATAATATTTATTGTCGGTAATCAGACCTGTGTCATCTCCGTATAAAGATGTCATTTCTTCATATAAGTCTTGGCTAACTTCGAAATGGCAAGGACCAATGGAAGGACCGATAGCACACAGTAAATCTTCCGGCTTGGAATTGTGATTGTTTATAAGTTGCTCTACAGCTTTTCCCACAATATTTTTGTAAGTGCCTTTCCAACCGGAATGGATAGCAGCACAAATTTTTTGTTTTTTATCGCCGATTAAAATGGGGACACAATCTGCAAAAAAAATCAGAATGGCTAAGTCTTTTTCTTTTGTAATTAACCCATCTGCTTCGGGGTAGCGTTGTTCTCTTAAAATTCCTTCTCCACCATAGCTTTTATCCACGGTTAATGTAATATCACTATGCGTCTGTTTAGATTTGACTCCTTGATCGGGAGAAAGGTTCCAGAGGTTTAAAACATCGGTATAATTCTTTAAAATTGCTTCTTCGGTATCATTACAGTTGGTACCGAAATTCAGTTCACCACCTTCGGTTCGTTTTGGAAAACTATGACCGTGTAATTTTGTGGTGAACATATTATGAAAACCTGCATCCGTTAATTCGGGCACGGTATAATATTCAATATTGTTTTTGGTTTCTTTTAAAAATTTCATATCTTAAAATCCTTTTTGATCGAAATAAGATTTGCATTTCGCAACATCTTTTTCTATTTGTTTCTTCAGAGTATCCATAGAAGAGAACTTGCGTTCTTTTCTAATGTATTGATAAAAAGAAATTTTCATTCGTTTACCGTAAATGTCTTTGGAAAACCCTAAAATAAAAGTTTCTGCCGTAGGTTTTTTCTTCGGTAATGTGGGAGCATATCCTATGTTTGTGACAGATGGGTATATGACACCGTCAATTTCAGTGGTAGTGATATAAACTCCGAAGGGAAGTGCAACACCGTTTTTGGGCATTGATAAATTTGCTGTGGGTACATTCAGGATGGAAGTTCCTGCAGCATAACCTTTTTTGACTGTTCCTGTAAGCGAAAAAGGCTGGAACATCCATCGGTTTGCTAAGGCGATTTTTCCCATGGCTAACTGTTCTCTGATTAAAGTGGAAGAGAGCGGATGATTGTTTACTTTGCTCATTGTTACAGTGATAACAGAAAAACCATAAATATGTCCCAGTTCTTTTAATGTATTTACATCACCACTTTGCATTTTGCCAAAACGAAAATTTTCACCAACCACCACATATCGTGCATAAAACCGTTGCTTTAAAAACAATTTTGCAAAGTCATCGCAACCTAATTGTTTGATTTCGCCTGAAAAATCCAGATTGGCAAAATAATCAATTTTTAAAGTGGAAAGGCAGTCCTTCAGTTGAGTTCCTGAAAAAATAGTCTGAGCACCTTTGGTGTTACAGTTGAAACTGCAAACAAGACTTTTTAAATTGTGTTTTTCGGCAATTTTTTTGGTTTTTTCAATAAGTTTTAAATGGCCCTTGTGAAGACCGTCGAAATTGCCGATTGTTACCACAGTTTCTTTTGTGGTTTGCTTGATTGTTTTCATTAATTGGGTTCTCCATTGGAAAAAAATGTGGTTTTCAGTTTTAAAAATTTAGTTTCAAAAATTTCCATGATGGCAAAGAAATTGCCGTCTTCACCATAAACCCGGAAACGCTTTTTGTCTTCGGTTTCGTGCGATAATCCTAGACGTTTCAAATCCACCATAATGCCGTTTTTAATGAGTCGTTCAAAATGAGGGGTTGCGGTATATTTTGGATAGTCTAAAAATGCGCTGTCAACAGGATGGAGTAGGGGAGAAATGTCATCCATTTCTTCTAATTCTTCCAATGTGTATGCTTTAGAGGATTCTAAGGAAAATTGTCCTGATTTTACTCGTTTTAATTCTGTCATAATAGCGCCATAGTTTAATTGTTTGCCGATATCGTCAATCAAAGAACGGATATAAGTACCTTTAGAACATTCTACGTAAAAAGTAATGGTGTCATTTTCGATTGATTGTATGTCTAATTTTAAAATAGAAACCCGAACAGCTTTTCTTGCTATGGTTTCGCCTTTTCTTGCGAGCTCATACAATTTTTTTCCGTCAATTTTTTTAGCAGAATACATCGGAGGAGTTTGTTCGTATTCTCCGAGAAAGGAAGCGAATGTTTCTTGAATTTGCTCTTTTGTAATATCTTGTTTGGGAAGTGGCGTCACGTTACCGGTGCTGTCTAATGTATCAGAAACAAAGCCTAATTTCATTGTTGCGAGATAGGCTTTGTTCCCGTTTGTAATATAATCTGCTGCCTTGGTTGCACTTCCGATGCACACAACCATTAATCCGGTAGCCATAGGATCCAGGGTTCCTGTGTGACCAACTTTTTTGGTTTTTGCAATTCTTCTTACACGATAAATGATATCGTGGGATGTGGGACCCTTTGGTTTATTGATGAGTAGATAACCATTCATGTATTTGTTCCTTAATTTGTTCGTAGGAAAGATTTGTTTTAAAGCCTGCAGCCCTCATATGTCCTCCTCCGCCAAATATTCCTGCCAGTTCATTGGCGTTGTATTTGTCATTGGAACGGACACTTCCTTTGATCATACCTTTTTCCCGCTCAGTTAAGAGTACTGCGCATTCTACGCCGGAAATGTTTCTGAGCGCAGCGGAAAGACCTTCTGTATCTTCTACGGTTGCACCAAGAGAACAATAGGTATCATAATCAGTAAAACCTATCACGGCACAATATTCTTTGTTGTGATATAAAGTTTCAAATAAGTGGGCATACAGCTTGCTGTATGTCAAGGATTTTTCCTGAAAGCTAATTCTGGCGATTGCAGTTTTGTCAAAATTGTATTCTAATAAATCTGCAGCAATCTGGTGAGTTTTTTTTGTGGTATTCTGAAATAAAAATCCGCCGGTGTCAGTTAAAATTCCCGTATAGATTGCAGCTGCAATATATTCATCACAAGAGATATTCCATGCTTTCATTAAATCATACATAATTTCTGCTGTAGCTGCAGCCTGAGGAACTACAATATTGATATCTCCATCCAGAGGATTGGAAATATGATGGTCCACAAAACAGAGTTTTTTGGGAGTCGGATAAGAAACTCCTGTACGGCTTCTGTCGGCACAGTCTGCTAAAATGATTAAATCATAAAGTTCATCGGTAGATTCTTTTATTGTGAAGTATTCTTTCAGATGTGGAAAGCGGGAAGGGCAGATTTCTTCTAAGAAGCAGTCTGCCTTTTTTCCCATCTTATGAATGATTTGTTTTAATGCGGCAACCGACCCTAATGCATCTCCGTCCGGAGACGAGTGGGTTAAAATCATAATTCGATTGCTGTTTTCAATAGCATTCTTTAATAAAGCAATATTATTCTTCATGATATTCCAAACTTTCCATCATTTTTAAAATTCTGTTACCTTCTTCTAAAGAATTGTCAATTTCAAAGATGAATTCAGGAGTTACCCGTAAGGAAAGAGCAGCGGCAATTTCTTTTCTAATAAAGCCTTTGGCGCTGTTTAATCCTTTTAATACATCTTTTTTGGAAGATTCATCTCCAAATACGCTGATGTAAACTTTACAGAATTTTAAATCTTTGGTGACATTGGTTTTTAAAACGCTTACCATACCGCTGATTCTGGGATCTTTTAATTGACGCAGAACTGCAGTGAGTTCCCGTTTCACTTCTTCGTTCACACGTTGTTCTCTATGACCTGCCATGATACACCTCCGAAATTACTGCTTAATTTCTTCCATCACGAAGCATTCGATCACGTCGCCTTCTTTTAAGTCGTTGTATCTGTCAAAGCCCATACCACATTCATAACCGCTGGCAACTTCTTTGGCATCGTCTTTAAAACGTTTTAAAGAGTTTAATGCGCCTTCGTAAATAACTACACCGTCACGAACAATACGAACTTCAGAATTTCTGACAATTTTACCGTCTAATACATAACATCCTGCAATGGTACCAACGCCACTAACTTTAAAGGTGTTACGGATTTCTGCGTGACCTAAAATATTTTCTCTGAATTTGGGGGCAAGCATACCTTTCATAGCTGCTTCTACTTCTTCAATTGCCTGATAAATAACACGGTATAAACGAATATCTACATCATTGGTTTTTGCAGATTCCATCGTTTTATTATCAGGACGAACATTAAAGCCGATAATTAAAGCGTTGGATGCAGATGCCAACAGAATATCAGATTCCGTAACGGTACCAACACCGCCGTGAATTACTTTTACTCTTACTTCTTCATTAGACAGTTTTTCCAAAGAAGCGGTAACTGCTTCTACAGAACCCTGAACATCCGCTTTTACAATCAGATTCAGATCTTTAATTTCACCTTCAGCAATCTGAGAGAACAAGTTATCTAAAGTAATGGTTTTTCTTGCATTAAAGATTGCTTCTTTTTCATTGAATTTTCTTTCTTCAACTAACTGTCTTGCTTTTTTCTCATCATTAACTACTTTAAATACGTCACCTGCGGTGGGTGCTTCATTTAAACCGAGAATTTCAACAGGAACAGAAGGACCTGCTACGCGGATTGCTTTGCCCTGATAGTCAGTCATTGCTCTGACTTTACCAACACTGGTACCTGCCACAACAATGTCGCCTGCATGTAAGGTACCATTCTGAACCAATACAGTAGCTACGGGGCCTCTGCCTTTATCCAGTTTTGCTTCAATTACAATACCGCTTGCTGCTTTATCGGGATTTGCTTTTAATTCTTTCAATTCAGCAATTAATAAAACGGTTTCCAAAAGTTTATCAATATTCATTTTGGTTTTTGCAGAAACAGGTACACAAATGGTGTCGCCGCCCCATTCTTCGGGAACTAAACCGTACTCGGTTAATTCCTGACGGATTTTGTCTGGATTTGCAGTTTCTTTATCCATTTTGTTAATTGCAACCACAATAGAAATATCTGCAGCCTTTGCGTGGTTGATTGCTTCCACGGTCTGAGGCATAATGCCATCATCGGCTGCAACAACTAAAATTGCAATATCAGTAGCTTTGGCACCTCTGGCACGCATTGCGGTGAACGCTTCGTGACCTGGAGTATCTAAGAAAGTTAAATCGTTGTCACCGATTTTTACTTTATATGCACCGATATGCTGGGTAATACCGCCGGCTTCGGTTGCGGTAACATCGGTGTTACGAATCGTATCCAGTAAGGACGTTTTACCGTGGTCAACGTGTCCCATAACAACCACAACAGGCGGTCTGGGTTTTAAATCTTCCGGACGGTCTTCTTCTTCGTGGAATAATTCTTCCTCTAAAGTTACGGTAACGATTTTTTCAACCTGTGCTCCAAATTCTTCTGCAATCAAATAAGCAGTATCATAATCAATAATCTGAGAAAGGGAAGCCATCACGCCAAATCCCATCAGCTTTTTGATCACTTCAGTACCGGTTTTCTTCAGACGTTCTGCTAATTCACCAACAGAAATTTCATCAGGAATTTTCACCTTTAAAATTTCAGGTTTGATTACAACAGGCTGTTTCTTTTCCTGATTATTTTTGTTGAACTTGTTGTTGTGTCTTTCAAATCTTTGGTTTTTACCATTTTTCTTAATTTTCTGCTTGGAAGTGCTTCCGGTAGCATAAATATCGGTACCTTGCATGATCTGTTCAATTTTGGTATCGTCTAAACGAGATTCATCAATGGTATTCTGACGGGTATCGATATGACGAACTTTTTTCTCGATGGGTTTTTCAATCACTTCGATAATTTCCTGTTCGTTTTTCTGTTCTTCTTCGATGCTTTTTTCGTCTTTCTTGGATTTAGCTTCTGCTTTTTTCTCAATTGCATACATAGAAAAATCTTCTACCTGATGAGAAAACATAATCGCATCTAAAACCTGATCCAATTCTTTTTCATCTAAAGAGCTGCTGGCGCTGTTTTTTCCTTCAATGCCGAGATTTTTGATCATTTCCATGACTTGTTTATTTGGCAAATTAAATTCTTTTGCCAATTCAGATATTTTCTTTTTCTTCAAATGAACTCACCTCTAAAATTCCTTTTTTAAAATTTTCATCGTTGACTGACAGCACGCCTGTTGGTTTGGTACCGATAGCATAGCCGATTTCCTCCATAGAACAGGGGATAGTCAACACCTTAATGTTTTTGATGGACTCCATCAAATTACGCTTGGATTTTTCCTGGAAATCCGAAGCAAATATAATGAGCTTACTGCGAGATTTTTTTATTTCATTCCCAACGGCGGTTTGCCCGTATGTCAATGCACCCGCACGTCTTGCAAGACCCAGAAAACGTAATATTTTTTGTTCCATTATGAGAGTTCCTCCATAAACATTTGAAGAGCATGGTAGCAATCTTCGGGAACTTTGGTCTTAAAAGACTGATGTAACGATTTTTTTTGAATGGCACGTTTGATACAATCCGGGTGATTACATAGATATGCTCCGCGTCCGTCGAATGAATTTGTTGGGTCCAACTGATAATTGCCATCCGGTAAGCGCGTGATTCTTATCATATCATTCTTTGGTTGAATCTTTCTGCAGGCAATACATTTTCGTTTGGGAATGTATTTCATTTTGAAAACTCCTTAGATTGCTTTGATATCTACTTTGTAGCCGGTCAGTTTTGCAGCTAATCTTGCATTTTGACCTTCTTTTCCGATGGCTAATGAAAGCTGGTCTTTTACTACGGTAACGTTGCAGATTCTTTCTTCCTGGTTTACGGTGCAACTTACGATTTCAGCAGGGGAGAGTGCTTCTTTCACAAAAACTTCAGGATCTTCATCGTATTTTACGATATCAATCTTTTCCCCTTTTAATTCTGCTAAAATATTTTCCACACGCATTCCTTTGGGGCCGATACAAGAACCAATACAATCAACATTTTCATCGTTGGAATAAACTGCAATTTTAGTTCTTGCACCTGCTTCTCTGGCAATGGATTTAATCTGAACCACGCCGTCAGCGATTTCAGGAACTTCCTGCTCGAATAAACATCTTACCAACATGGGGTGAGAACGGGAAATGATAATTTGAGGGGCTTTGCCGATAATTTTTACTTGCACAACATAAATTTTAATTTTATCGCCGTGTTTATAACTTTCTCCGGGAATCTGTTCCTGAGGAGCCAGCACAGCCTCGGTTCTGCCGATGGAAACCATAACATTTCCTTTTTCGATTCTTTCCACGGTACCGGTCACTAAGCTGCCGGTTTTTTCAGTGAATTCGGAAACCATCATGCCACGTTCCACTTCTCTGATTTTCTGCACAACAATACCTTTTGCATTCTGCGCAGCAATTCTTCCGAAGGTTTTGGGAGTAACATTTACGTTTACTTCGTCTCCGATTGCAACTGCCTTGGAAATTTTCTTCGCTGCTTTAAAATTGATTTCCAATTCGGGATCGGTTACTTCTTCCACAACGGTTTTTCTTAAGTAAACTGCTGCATCACCGGTTTCGCGTGATACGGTTGCAATTACTTCCGCAATCGGATTATAATCCTTTTTGTATGCGGTAACCAGTGCATTTTCCATGGCTTCAATTAAGATTTCTTTCTCGATACCTTTTTCTTTTTCTAAAAGATCGAGAGCCAATAAAAATTCCTTGTTCATAATTTTGTTTTGTACCTCCAAGTATATCAGTTAAATTTTAATACGGTTTAGGATTTTGATTTCAACACTTCGTTGATATCAAAATATAATTTTGCGGATGCAATTTTATCTTTGGAAAGGGAAATGGAACTTCCGTTTTCTGAAAGAGTGACTTCACCTGCAGTGAACGATTCTAAAATCCCTGTCAAAGTTTTTTTGCCATCCAATGGTGCATAAAGAGAAATTTCAATTTGTTTTCCCAGCACTTTTTCATAATGCCAGTCTTTGGTCAGCTTTCTTTCAGCACCGGGAGAAGAAACTTCCAGCTGGTATGCTGAGGCAATAAAGTCTTCTTCATCCAGTTTTTTTGAAATCAAACGGGACACGGTTTCGCATTCGTCAATATTGATACCGCCATCCTTGTCGATAAAAATACGCAGAACTTGATTTTTTCCTTCTTTTTGGAATTCTGCATCATAGAGGAAACAGCCGTTTTCTTCGCAGAGTGGCGTTACCGTTTCAATAACTGTTGAGAGAATATTCTTTGCCATAACATACTCCTTTTATTGGTGTTTTAAATCGTAGAATTTAAAAACAAAAGAGTGGGAAACCCACTCTTCTACTACGAATATTACTTTACTATGAGTATTATAACATTATATATATGAAAAATCAAGTCTTTTTTTGAAATTTTTTTATTTTTTTCTCTTTTGTTTCAAACGAAAGAAAATTTTATAAAAATTTGTCGGAAAGCTAGACAAATGATGAAAAAAATGTTATAATAAATTGAAATATTTGTTGCGAGGTGATTGCTGTGGTTACATCCTCTAAAATCACTGTTCGTTATCAGGAAACAGATCAGATGGGAATTGTGCATCATTCTGTGTATCCTGTGTGGTACGAGGTTGCCAGAACAGATTTTTGCAAAGAAATGGGATTTTCTTATTTACAAATGGAACAAATAGGGATTATGACACCTATTTATGAGGTGCATTCTCATTACAAAAGTCCGGCACGGTATGACGATGTGCTCACTGTTCAAACCAAAGTAAAACGACTTACACCTTATCGAATTGAATTTTACTATGAAATTTATAAAGAGAATCAATTGATCCATTATGGGGAAACCATTCATGTTTGGGTGGATGCCGGTGGATTTAAACCGCTGAATCTTAAAAAAAATTTCCCCGTGGTATATGATATGTTGGAACAAACGATAGAAAAGGGAGAAGAGAAATGAAAAAGATTTTAGCAATTAGTTTGATTTTTGTTTTGTGCTTGTTGTCAGGTTGTCAGAAAAAAGTTGATACCCCTGAAATTACAGGTCTTGTCGAGGTAATATACAATGAGCAGAAAATTGTTTCGGAAGTGGTCACCACCCATTGTGATAATGCAGAAGATGTGTTGTTGGAAGTTTGCCAAAAAAACAAAACCCCTTATCAACTAAATGACCATATGTTTAATGGATTTGGCGGATATGCCTCCACAGAAACAGACGGCTGGATTTTATATGTAAATGATGAAATTGCTGATAAAGGTGCCTATGAAATGAAATTGGAAAATGATTTCAAGGTGGTTTTTTCTTATGTGAATTATGACGAAGTATTTTTTGCAGAGTGATTTTTTAAAAACGCGCAGAAAGGATTTTTAAAATGGGTTTGTTTCATTCTTATATGAAGGAAGGAAAGGGGGTTGAAAAGAACGAATTACGTCCGATTCGCCCTTTGTATTTTTTTCAGCTTTTCGGTAGAAAGTTTTGGCAAATGTGTCAGTTGAATCTTTTATATGTGTTGCTTACTATCCCTGTTTGGTTAGTGCTTTGGATGTTTCTTTTAAGTGATGCTTTGAAATTTGAATTTTCTTTGCAACTGGTGGGAGAGCTTCTTAGCCGAATTGGTTTATTCTTTATTCTGTTTTCCTGGACAATCGGACCGGCAACAGCGGGTATGACACATGTTTTAAAATGTTATGCCACGGAAACACCGGCATTTTTATATGCTGAGTTTTTTGAACAGTTTAAAAAGAATTTTAAACAAGCTACCCTGATGTCAATCATCAATGGTGTATTCGTATTGTCTTATGCCTATACAATTCTGGGTGCACAGTCACCGATTCTTTTATTTGGCGGACATCTTACCCTTGGATCGATGCAAGGAATATTATTGGTTTTAAATATTCTGCTGATTTTTATGGCATATTATGTTTATACGATGATGGTGACGTTTGAACTGAAATTTTCAGATTTAATTAAGAACGCTTTTATTTTCGCTTTAGCAAAATTACCACTTAATATTTTTGTCTTGATTTTGGTGGCGACAATCTCTTATGGCGCATTTGCATTTATGAAAATTATAGTTGGTGTTGTGTTATCGGCTGTGATCGTGTATGCGTTATGTGGATTTTTAGTAGTCTTTTCAATTTATCCAACCATTGAAAAACATATGCTGATTCCTGCACAAAAACTGGAAGAAACCAAAGAAAATAGTGAAATATAAAGGAGAACATAATTATGAATCAGAGAGTTTTTGACGTCTATGACGGTGTTGACATTATTGCAACACAATTACAAAACAAAAATGGATGTACCGCAGAAATTATCAATTTTGGAGGTGTCATTCATTCTTTGAAAGTACCGGATAAAAACGGTAATTTTCTGGATGTGATTTTAGGCCATAATACTGTGGAAGAATATCGTACAGATGGTGCAAGCCATGGTGCATTAATCGGTCGTTATGGTAATCGTATTGGGAAAGGTAAAATCAATGTCAACGGAGTAGATTATCAATTGGCATTAAATGATAACGGTATCAATCATTTGCACGGCGGTAATATCGGATATTCCAGAAGAGTTTGGGATATTATTTCTGTTAGCGAAAACAGCATTACTTTGTCTTTGGTAGATGAAGACGGAACTGAAAATTATCCCGGAACGATCCGTCTAGCGGTTACCTATACTTTAACTGACGATAATTCTTTTGATATTGAATATCGAGCAACCACTGATAAAGATACATATTTCAATCCTACCAATCACGCGTACTTTAATTTATCCGGCTATCAAGGTGGTCCTATTACCGATCATCTTATGAAAATCAATGCAGATTTTTATACTCCCACTGGAGCAGATTTAATTCCTACCGGTGAAGTTCGTTCTGTGGAAAACACTCCCTTTGATTTCAGAACTGCAAAAGCGATTGGTAAAGATGTGGAAGCAGAAGATGCTGATCTGAAAAACGGTGGTGGATATGACCACAACTTGATTTTAGGAGAACCCAAAACCTATAAAGAAAATGCTTGTGAGATTTATGATGAAAAGAGCGGTATTGTGATGACGGTTTCTACTGATATGCCTGCTGTTCAGCTTTATATCGGTAATTTCCTGGATGGCTCTTTCAATGGTAAAGATGGAAAACCTATTACCCGTCGAACCGGCTTCTGTTTAGAAACTCAGTATTCTCCGGATACCCCCAATCAAGAAAATTTTCCATCTTGTTTGCTGAAAAAAGACGAAACATTTTATTCTAAAACTTCTTACCGTTTTGCATTAAAGTAAATAAAAATTAAAAAAGAGCGCTTTAGCGGCTCGCTCATAAGGAAGTATTAAGATGCGGCGATACAATATAGTTTTTACGGCTATTGTATCGCCGTATTACTTTTGATTAAAAATATTTTAGATAGCAAATTCTTGAAAGTGCTGTGGTATGTCGATTACTCCAACTGCAGTGTAATAAATGTCAATCTGTTGAATACGCTGGCCATTTTCTTTTATGGGAGCATGGATTTTGATTTTGTCAATTAAATCATTTACCACTCTTGCATTAAGCTCCTGAATATCTGTGTACTGACGAACAATTTTTAAGAAATACTCAACATTGTTTATGGTTTCTTCGCTTTATATAAGTTCTGTTTCAAGTGTTTCTGTTTCAGCTTTTAAGAATTTTTGTTTTTCCTCGTAATCCTTTGATAGTTTTTCAAATCGTTCATCTGTAATCTTGCCACTTAAGTTATCCTCATAAAGTCTTTTGAAGATTATGTTGCTGGATTAGAGAAATAAAATTTAATATGTGAAAAAATTCACCCATCATTTGCGATATACTAATCGCAGATGATGGGTATTTTGTTTTATTACTGTACAAAAAAATGCACACAAGCAGAGATATAATATTAATAAAGAGAGGTAATTCGCTATGATTTTTTATAAGATAATAACACGAAAAACGAGAAACGAGAATACTGAACAAAATATTGAAAAACAAAAGTATAGGGAAGCTACAGAAACACTATATCAGAATTTAGAAGAAAATGCATATATTGCAGTTACTGATATATCCGAATTTACCTGTACATTAATCACGGCAATAAAACCGGAAATGACACATACGTACACTGCTGCATCACTTGTCGAAGAATTTAATAAGGTTACTGAAGGAAATCTAATCATAAAAAATTATGTAGAAACTTCACTCAGTCAGTTTAAGCGTTCCTTGCGCAGGTCAGAATATGAAGAGTACATAGAAAACGAGAACAAAAT
Source organism: Oscillospiraceae bacterium (assembly GCA_015068645.1). Lineage (NCBI taxonomy): Bacteria > Bacillati > Bacillota > Clostridia > Eubacteriales > Oscillospiraceae > Oscillospiraceae bacterium. Next base: position 139,682 of record SVKD01000001.1, on the reverse strand, counting down.
TATATCAGATTTGAAACTTGAATGTGACTGCAGATATAAAGAGATTGTTGCAAAAGATATTACTAAAAACCAGATGGAAGAGCTGGCTCAGGAACTTTTATATGACAAATCCATGAAATCAGAAATTGACAGAATATATCAAGTGAAAAACAAATCAGAAAAGTTGCATCATCCTGTTCACTATATTATCCGTTCTAATAATGAGGATGATTATCACGAAATCATAGAATGTCTGCTATCGGCTTTATATGAAAACAACAGAATATTTTCTAAACGATACAGCGAAATCGAAGTTTACGACCGTATGGATAGCGGCAGGCACGATTTAATCAAGCTGTATTCCATGCAACGAGGTGGAACAGTAGTTCTGAAGGTGGTGCCAAATCGAGGTATTGAAAGCACATATGAAATCGATAGACTTTGTGACCATATAGAAAGAATAGCAAGAGTAATCAATAAATTTAATCAAGATGTTCTGACGGTATTTATACTGCCACAGGTGTGTGAAAAGGAAACGGAAGCCATATATAAAAATACAGAGTCTGTATTTGTTGAAATTGTACCTGGAAATGCATGTGGTGAAAGAGCTAGAGAATATTTGAATTATATGGCGCGAAAGGCTGAGGTAACTGTTACAGATTCACTTTACAGAGGGATAGATGATGAAAAAGCATTAAGTAGACAAGAATTATCTGAACATTTTGCGAGTTGGTATTCTCATCACATAAGAACTGAAATGTATCCGCAATACACCGAGATTAAGAAGAAAATAAATGATGAAAGTGACAATCGATTTGGAAAAGCATTAAAGGAATTAAACGAAATGATTGGTCTTAAAAATGCAAAAAAGATTGTATATAATGCGCTTGATTATTATAAGGTGCAAAAAATGTATAAACAGCTCGGAAAAAGAACAGAATCACCTTCCATGCATATGGTATTTACAGGTAATCCCGGGACTGCCAAAACCACAGTTGCCAGACTGTTTGCGCAGATTTTAAAGGACAATGATGTTATAACCAATGGAAGATTTGTGGAGGTAAGCAGAGCAGATTTAATAGGTAAATACGTAGGACATACTGCTCCACTTGTAAGACAAGCTTTTGAAAAAGCGGCAGGTGGTGTACTGTTTATTGACGAGGCATATTCGCTTCTTGATGATAAAGGTGGTATGTATGGGGACGAAGCCATCAACACCATCGTTCAGGAAATGGAGAATAGACGAAATGAGACGATTGTCATCTTTGCCGGATATCCAACTGAGATGGAAGCTTTTTTAAGTCGCAATCCGGGACTTAAATCTAGAATTGCTTTTCATGTTCCGTTTGACGATTATTCCCCTGAAGAACTTGTTGAAATAACAACGCTTATGGCAAAGAACAAGAATGATATAATTGATGAATCGGCCCTTGAGAAAATTCGGGGAATTTATAACGATGCAGTAAAGATAAGCGATTTTGGCAACGGCAGATATGCAAGAAACATAATTGAAAAAGCAGAGCTAAACAGAGCTACTCGACTTGCAAAACTTGACTTTGATGAGGTTACAAAGGATATGTTGGAAACCTTCATTTCGGAAGATTTTGAAGCCGATAAAAAACAGGTAAAGGAAGAAAAAAGAATTGGTTTTCTTTAATATGAACGGAAAGAATAATTAAAAAATATTTAGGAGGTAGAGAAATGTTTAAAATAAGTGAATTTTACAGCAACAACAGATCAGGTAGATTTGAAATCGAAAAAAAGGAAAATTTATATAGCCTTAGATTAAATGGTAAAACCTTAAAAGAAGGATATGAAAATATCTTTTCTTACGGCGATAATCTATTTGTTTTAGTATCCGGTGGGAAATTTGGGGTGGTGCAATATGATGAAGAGCTAAATGAAGTTTGGTCATTGCCCTGTGAATACATAACACTTGACGAATATTGGCATAATCTTTTGTTTTCCAAACTAGATGAACTCGTATATTATGCCGAAGCATCAAAGATGTGGATAAAGCTTATAGATGCATCTTCGGACGGGAAATTTTTATATGCTGAAGATGAAAAAACATATCTGATTATAGATTATAGCGATGGAAGTATTATATGGCAAGAGGATAAAAGTAATAAACACTTTATTGATAAGCCTTGCTTTGTATTCTGCGGCAAGGTAAATGAAAATCCAATATTTTATGACATTACCCACGCAGAGTACATAACAAAAACATCTGATGGATATATAAGACACAAGAGCTTGCCTTCTCTGCAAAAACCAATTATTGTAAACGGAGTCAATGTGGTCAACATTTGCTGTGAAAATGGCAAAATCGGAACTATTGATGAGAAAAACAAAAAAATAATCAAGCCACGTTGGAACGAAATCAAAGTTGAACTGAAGGTCACATATCAAGGCAGTGACAAACCACGGGGAGAGACATTTAACATTGCTGATATAAAAGCGGATGATGTTATATCAATTGAAGAATGGTAAAAAACGAAAAAAGGAGTGTGTAATATATGTGTTGGCATGGTGGCCCTATGAAATTAGATGAATATCGAAAAGAAGTGAGTGGCATATATAACATTTATCAGACTATATTTGAAAAATCGCAGGACGAGGAAGTGTACGAAGCAACTTTGAATTTCAGAGATGATGAAGATTTTGACTATCAAGAGGTTAATATCGCTGACAGGGTTGTGAAAACAAGTTTTTATAATGACAATAGTGATTTGCAGGATTTTGAAATAAAACAAACTATCGAAAAACTTACATATGGAACTTCATATTATGGTTGCTGCTACTTGCGGTAGGCTAGATATTCATTTGTTAAATGAGATTTTATTTTCTTTGTCCCAAACAGGTATGATCAGAGTAGTAGCAAAAAAGTAAATTTGATTGTTTGAACAATGTTTATTGTTCAAATATACAGTATAGCGATTATAAATATATTTTGTTTAAACTGTACAATAGATAAGATAAAACAGAGATTACAGAAAAACGCATGTGGGAAGAACTTCATAAAACAGGGGTTTTAGTTATGAAAGATAAAGAAATACGTAATATTTTAATTGCTTATTTAAAAGCAAATAATCAAGAAGTCAGAATTTATCAGGAAAAAAATATCGGATCTGCTATTTGTGATGTTATGGCGGTTACGGATAAATTGATTGGTTTTGAAATCAAAAGTGATAGTGATAATTATCAGAGATTAGAAAGACAGATAGCGTTCTATGATAAGTTTTTTGATAAAAACTATATTGTAGTCAGCAAAAAGCATATTGCAAGTATCGAAGCTAAAGCACCTGAACACTGGGGCATTATATATGTCGACAACAATGATATAAGAATTGTGAAAAAAGCTTCTGTAAATAATAAGGTGTCCAGAAGAAATCAGCTTACAATTTTATGGAAAATAGAATTGAAAAACCTGCTTATAAAGAATTGTCTTCCGTTGTATGCACAAAAAGATAAAGGATATATAATGGATGAAATTTATAAAAAGGTAGAATTGGGACTTCTTGGTAAACAAATAGCCAACGAACTCATGAAACGTGATTATTCTGTGTATGATGCAAAGGACTACACGATATATAATAAGCAGGAAATCCCATCTATTGAGATTATTGACTCACTTTCTGAACAAAATTTTGACCAATTGACTTTCGAAAAATGGATTGAACTTTATCAGATTGCTAAGGATATTCAAAAAGAAAAAGAAATAATTTATGCAAAACAAGATGTAAACAGAACTCCCCACGACATCACATACAAAGATATAGAGGCTTCTTTAGGTGTGCCATGGATAAGCAAAGAGATAGTCAATGATTTTGTGAATTATATTATAAATGGCAACAATAACGGAGAATATTATAACCTTGTCAAATATGAGCCTGTTACAGGCGCATGGCATATAGATAATAAAAATCACTTCAGGAATTCAAATGTTGATACAAAATATGGAACGAATTGTCGAAATGCGTTATATATAATTGAATCAATTTTGAATCTCAGGGAAATAAAACTCTATAACAATAACGGCACCTTAAATGAAATAGAAACTATTGCGGTTTTAGAAAAGCAAAAGCTTATAAATGCTGAATTCAAAAGATGGGTGTGGGAGGATGAAGATAGGATATGGGAAATCGAAGAAAACTATAATAAAATATTTACCGGATATACAACTGACAATTTTGACGGCAGTAAACTTTCATTTCCGGAAATGAACCCGGAGGTTGAATTGTTTGATTATCAGAAAGATGCAATTCAAAGAATTATATCCTCTCCAAACACGCTTCTTGCATTTGATGTTGGTGCAGGAAAAACATATATTATGATTGCTGCTGCTATGAAAATGCGTCAAATGGGAATATCACGAAAAAATTTATTTGTTGTGCCAAATAACATTACAGGACAATGGGAAAAGATTTTTACACTTCTTTATCCGAAAGCGAGAATTTTAACCGTTGAACCGGGAACGTTTAAACCTGCAATGCGCGAGAAAGTTATGATGCAAATGAAAAACGGGGATTATGACGGTATTATTATTGCGTATAGCTGTTTTGAACAGATACCGTTGTCATCGGAATATCTTTCAAGTAATCTGCAGGAAAAAATCGATGAAATTAATGTGAGTGCAAAAAATTATTCTATATATGTAAATCGATGGGAAAGAAGTGCCATACAGCGTGAAATAGAGTATATCAAAAAACTAACAGCATCTTTATTAAAAAAAGTAATATCAAAAAACTCGTGTGTTACATTTGATACATTAGATATAAATACAATTTTTCTTGATGAAGCGCACAATTTTAAAAATATACCAATTCGCACCAAACTAAAAAATCTGCGAGGTATAAATACTTTAGGTTCCGCACATTGTCACGCTATGTTACAAAAGGTCCGCTGTGTTCAGAAATTAAATAACGGTCGCGGCGCTGTTTTGGCAACGGGAACGCCTCTTTGCAATTCTATTTCCGATGTATATACTATGCAGATGTATTTGCAATATAATGCATTGTGTGCCTGCAATCTTGAAAAATTTGATAACTGGGTAAAAACTTTTTCGCAGACTGAGTTGGTCTGCGAGGTTGATGTTACAGCTTCAAATTATCGTTTTGTATGCAGATTTGCAAAATTTTTCAATCTGCCGGAGCTATCCAAAATGTTTTCCTCTGCAGCAACATTTTATTCTATGGATTTAGCGGATAATATACCTTTGCACACCGCATACACGGATATACAGGTAAAAAAATGCAATGAACTTGACAAATATATGAAAAAAATCTGCAAACGAGCTGAGAAAATACGAAATCGTAAGGTTCACCCCAAGGAAGATAATATGCTTAAGGTAAGCACAGACGGACGCAAGGCGGCACTGGATTTAACATTAGTTCACAAAGCTCAGCCTTATGACCAATATTCAAAGCTTGTGAAGTGTTGTAATCAGGTTTTAAATACATACCGTGCATATCCCGGTTGTACTCAACTTGTATTTTGTGATTTTTCAGTACCAAAGGCAAGTGAATTTAATGTTTATTCTAAAATCAAAGAATTATTGTGTGAAAAAGGTATAGATAAAAATGAAATTGCATTTATTCACAATTATAAAACGGAAAGCACAAAGCTGAAATTATTCCATGATGTCAATGCCGGAAAAATCAGAGTGCTGATTGGCTCAACTTCCAAGCTTGGAATCGGCACAAATGTACAGACAAAGCTAAAAGCCATACACCATCTTGATGTTCCGTGGCGTCCTGCAGATATGACTCAAAGGGAGGGAAGAATATTAAGACGAGGCAATGAAAACGAAGAGATTTTTATATTCAGGTATATAACAGAAGGAAGTTTTGACTCATATTCCTGGCAGATTCTTGAAACAAAACAAAAATTTATATCACAGTTTTTAAGCGGAAGTTCATATCAGAGGAGTATTGAGGACCTCGACAATAACGTTTTGAGTTATGCTGAAGTAAAAGCTCTTGCTCTTGGTAATCCTATTATGAAGCAGATTGCAGAGAAAGAAAATGAAATTAAAACACTACAGATTCTGTGTAATAAAGACGCTGAAAACAGAAGAAAACTAGCTGAAAGAATATCAGAGCTGGAACAAGAAATCCCTGTGTTAAAAGAAAGAAAGGCTATGACATTAAAAAATGAAACGTATTTAAGCAGTATAACAAATAATATGTATTTAAGAGAAATGAAGGCATCAAAGGACATATTAAAGCAAGAACTTATAAACGCTGCACCTTCGGGCAAGGTACTGATGTCATTTTTGGGATTTGATGTGGTTGCCAAAGAGATGAGAAATGATAAATTATTCATATCATTAAAACGAGGTGGTGTGGAATATTCGGTTGAGATGGGTTCATCTGCCCAAGGGAATATAAAGAGAATTGTCAATTTCTTAAAAAGGTTTGGTTCAACTGTCAGAGCAGAACAGGAACGTATTGAGAAAATACAGAATGAATGTGACGAGGCAAAAAAATCATTGTCTCTCCCAAATGAGCATTATGATAAATTAAAAAAATGTAAGGAAGAGTATGAGGAATTAATGGAAACAGCAAAAATAAGAAATTTGGTAGAATAATATAGTCTTAAATTTGCAGGATTAAAGGAGGAAAACAATGAAAAAACTTAAACATTTTATTGGAGAATTTAAAAAAGGGTATATCTATTGTATTGCCGGACGACCGGGAATGAGAAAAACAATGTTTTTAAAAGAAATTATCAAGGATGAAAAAGACAAAAAAATTACGGTATTTTCTTTAGAGACAAAGAGAGAAAAATTTATGGCAGGACTTGAAAATCATAAAAATATTACTGTATATGATACTATAAGAACAATAGAGGATATAGAAAAAGTTCTGTGGGAATCAAAGCCGGAGATTGCAGCGATAGATTGTTTTCAGCTTTTGAATTGCGAAGGAAATAACTTTGACGAAATATATGCCGTAGCGAGCATTCAACTGAAGAAACTTTCAAAAAAGTTAGGTATTCCGATCATTATTGTGTCTCAAATTGGGCGAGAATGTGAGAAAAGAATTGACAAAAGACCGAGATTAGATGATTTTCGCTATACAAGTTACAGAACTCTGTTGCAAGATGTTGATTGTATCATGTTTTTGTATAATGACCATTATTATGATTGGGCGAAAGAAAGCAAACAAGAAATTATTATCGTGAAAAATCGCGGTGGAGAGATTGGGACAATTGTTGAAAAAACAGAAAAGGAGTGAAATGGTTTGAAAATATTTATTTGCAGCAGTATTATTGTTCTTGTTTTATTATTGGGAGGGTGTACAGGAGAAAAACCTGAATCACATATCGAAGAAAAGTCAGCGACGCAAGAAACGGTGGTTGCAACAGAGGTTCAAACAGTAGAAGATGTTGAGCCGGTTAAGGAAAGTGACCGAAAAACGACAACAGATAACAACAAAGAAGACGGTTGGCTTACATATGCTGAAAAATATGATACAGAATATCGCTTTACAGACCTTTATCTGCCTGCAAAGTGTTGGCTGGTTGGAAAAGAAAATATAGTGGAGATTATTTCTGTTGGTGGTATTGATGATGTTACTGTTACAGAGCATACGGCGGTAGAAAGAGTTGAACATTCAACTGTTATGAATTTTTGTAATGTAACGGTATTTGATAAAACCGGACAATCGATTTCGATTATTGTTTCGCCGGAGGATTCTGAAAAGCTACTTGGCTTGATAAAACAAAACTAAAATATTACAAAAAACAGGCGGCTATGGTCCATTAAAACCATAGCCGCTTGCTTTTTATGCTTTGTGAATTTCAATGAGTATTTGCCCGCCAGGAAGCCTTGTTAGTGTTTCGAGAGCATTGGAAATGCCGATTCTATCCTCGTCTTCCCAAGGAAAGTTTGCAAAATCCATAGTTGAACCATCGGAATAATGTATGTAAACGCGAGCGAGGTTGTATCTTTTGGATTCATATAAATATCTATAATCTTCCTGTGGCCAACCGAGCTTTTTGTGGTATGCCATATTCTTATAGTCGAGTTTGAAACATATTTTCAGAAGGATATATTGTCGGTTGTAAGCTCCATACAATCAGTATTTGAAAGAAGCAATTCTATTTTTTTTATCATATCAAATTCTCCAATCAAGAAAATAGGTTAACTGCAGACGGTCTTGAAAATTAAGAAATATTCTATTTTACAAATAAAGTCGCTTCTCCATTTTGCGATGAAAGGATTTCTAAAGATGTACCATTCGAAAAAACTATGGTATAGTCTTCGTTCATTCCTTCTATGCTTTTAATGACAGTGTTTTCTGTAGCTGAATTGCATTTTTTTAAAACATCATCAAAGAAGTCATCTGTAATTAAAGCATCTTCTTCAAGTAGCACTGATGATACTGCCTCTTCACAACTGAACATGAGGTCATTAGATGTTGCGATGACTTTATTATTGGTTTTAAGTCTCCATATGCATGTATCGTTATTTAATCGAATGGATGACGAACCAAAGAAAAATTCAATAAATTCAGGCGACCAATAAGAAACAAGAACCTGTTCTCCTTCAAAGTTTTTTAATTCGTTATTCATTTTATATCCTCATTCTTTCAATTTAGCTTAAAAGCCTAACACATCCTGCAGGAAGAAAAGATATTTTCTGCCCTCCCTGCAACGCAAATGCATAGCATTGTGTTAACCTATTTGTCTTTGTCCATACCATTCAACGCCAGTTGCACCAAGCATTTTTGCCTGCGCTTCAATCATCTTTTTTGCTTCTTCCAAATAATTAGCCTTGATGATATCAGTTTTTAAGCCGTAGTTCCAAGAAATTCCTGTCGGCTTCCATTTCATTTCATATGTGTTCATTTGCCTCACCTCCTGAGATTATTCTAGCATAGGGGGAGTACATTTTTTTGTACTATTAACCATATACTTCTTTGATTTCAATTTTTTCTTCTCCGTTAATACTTTTGATTTTAAAATTATATCTGTCGTTTTGACCGATTTTTCGCTTCCCGCCATTTGACGTTGGAAAATATAAAAGTTTATTTTTGAAATCAGCAATTTTTTTAGGTATTGAGTTAGATGATATCATAAAACAATATCTGCTTTTCCAATCATCAAAATTATTTCCAATTACACTATACATATCCTCTACATTAAATCCGTCTGTACTATTGCAGAAAATTTCTGCTTCTTCCAGTGACTTAATTGATTTAAGAGCTTGCGTATATTTCCATTCTCGTTCTCTGATGGCTAGTGGATATTTAGGGAAATCATATCCTTCCGGAAGGTTTTTTCGTTGACACCAAGAATTTTCATCAACTCGGTAAATTCCAACAACTTGAGAATTGTATAATGCAAACACATATTCTATTTTGTCAACTCTGTCTTTACTTATTTTCCATGCGGCACGTGAACAGTCATAAATTGCTAATTCTTGTTCATCAGGATTTAAATCTTTACAGTCAGGATAAGTTTTGCTTATATTTACCAACATGATGTGTGAATTATTAATATCTGTAATTAGAATATCTTCGATAGCGCATTCTTTCAAAAATTCATCGATGCTTCTTGCCCTGGTTTCATGTGCAATGTTATGCTTTTCTTTCTTGCTCATATGACCATTTACAATATTTGTTAGAATTTTTTCGTCGTGTATACTTTTTGCGTTTTCAATGTTTATATTTGTGTTATTAATGTAATAGTACATATTCATCAATGCAGATTCAACCATAAAAGCTTCTTCTTCGGTTAATCCCCATTTTACTATTACTTTGTTTATCTTTATATTTTTTTCTTTCAACGATTTTATCTTAGAATATTTGGCACTGATATCGCTCGTAATTTGAGTTATCATATGTTTCCTTTTTTCCTCTAAAGAAAGTAAAACATCAGTGTCGCCCTTTGCTTTACTAATCTCTCTATTTATTGCATTGTTAATTTCATTAATATGATAATTGATTTCGGACTGTTTTTCTTCCTCACCATATTCATGTTGCCATACTCTATCACCTTGGCCTTTGCCTATATAGAACGGTATTCTTTCGTCACATAACATATAAACATAGAATCGATCTTTTTCTGAATCATTACCTAATGTAGTTGTTATTCTTTTGATTTCGTTTGTATCCATTTCTTTCACCTTTACACTCCGTATTTATTATTTTTAAGTTTATTGATTACTGCCTCTCTTAATTCAAGAGGTTCAATAATTTCACATTTATCAGGGTTGTTATAAGCGAATGTAAGAACTCTGTTTTGATTAGCTGTGTGAACAACCGTAAATGTACCATCAGCGTTGTCGCGAAGCTTTGCGTTGGGACCGAAGTAGTCAACTACCTCGGTTGCGAAAGAAGAGTCGCAAGTCATACTAAATTTGCGTTTTCTTTCGTTATGTTCTGAAACATCCATATTAAGCGGAATTGAATTAAGGTTATGAATATCAATTCGTGTGTTTTCGAGTGCTTCAAGATTATACATTCTGTCAACTCTGAATTTGTATAATTTCTTGTCATCGCCAGCACATATTAGATACGAGGTAAACTCACGTGTATGATATCTTACAGGAGAAAGAGTAAATGTGTTATCATACATTTTTACTGGTTTTCCGTTTGAATCGTATTTCATGTAATCAAATGCGATTTTTTTATTGCTAAACATTGCAATGTTAATTTCATTTATATTTCCGTAGAAAACTGCCGGTAATTCTTTCTTGTTGACTTCTGACACAACATTATGCAGCGTTGCACAGTTATACTTTGGCATAAGTCGCTTTGTTTTATAGTATAGAGAACGTTCTTCATCTACAGGGAGAAGTGGATTTAGTTTTATCGAATCTAGTAAAGCTTGTACTTCGTCAGCGTCAAACATCCTGTCCTGAAGCATATCTCTGTTTGAGAGCAATAATTTGTACTTGTAATCTTCTGAAACAATGTTATATCCAAGGTCCTGTAAAATTCTTATTGCAGGATATACGGTTCTTCTCTCGATTGTCATTCCGTAAGCTCTGTAGACAGCATCGATTATCTCATTTGTAGATAACCCGTGATTTATATCGGTTTTTAATTCTAAAATTCTTAAAATACACACAGTATTGGCTCTTGGTGTTAAACGTGATGTATGAGGCTTGTTGCGAGGTCTTACTTTGAAGAAAGTAATAATTTTGTCCTCTCCGGCAGGAAGTGGGATCTTAGCCTCTCTTTGTCCATTTTTAAACGACCAGTAACTTTTGCTCGGACGCGGAATATTATATGTGTCGCAAGCAGTTACCAGACTTCTGTAGGATATTGAAAATTCTTTCGAAATGTCGGCAATCGGCTTTTTCCACATTTTTTCATACAAATCAGTTCTTTTCATTTTTACTAAATCTGACATAATAACACCTCTTTTAAATTATAGCATAATTTTTTCGCTTTATCAATACTTTAACTGTATTTTATCATCTGCACTGTACATTTTTTTGTACAAGCGTGTAGATATAATTTAATATATCTTGACAATTATATTAAAATCTTCAAAAGCTTATGGTGTGCAAAAAATAGTACAACGACTGTTATATAATGTTGATATAACGAAAGGAGTTAATGATATGAAAAAGTTAACATTAGAAGAATACAAAGAAAAATTGGCAAGAGCAAATAAAAAGGTATATAAGCTGCTTGCGGATGATTCGCAGGAAAATACGGTTTATGTACTGCACGAGAGAGGCAGGAACGCAGGAGAGAATAATCGTTTTATAGGGATATTCCAAAAGTTTGAACAATTGTATACTACAGTCACAGATAAAACAGATTTCTTACATACATGTGAGTGGATTGATTTTTGTATAAAAGATTACTACTGGTATGCAGTTCGAAAATACATTTTGATAGATAGCGAGTATCGGCTTGCATTAGATTGTGATTTTGACATCGACGGAAATTTGTTAAAATATAGCATCGATAATGAAAAATCAGAGATAGATATACCACTTTGCAAAAATGTAGAAAAGTTATTTGAAAACGGAGATATTATTAAAGTAAATCCATCGCCTTTTGGAGAGCCTTACTATGGTATATATCTATATGATGATAATGTCGAAAATCGTCATATTATTATGACGTATGATAAAGGCTATGACTGTTATTGGATTACCAAGCCTGAGCGTCTGGAAAAAGTGGAAACTTGCCCTATAAAGAAAATAAATCAATTAAATAAAATAATCAAAACATGTAATGGTGACTACAAAAAGGCGTTTAAAAAGAAAAAAATCACAATGGGTTTTATACCATTTTAAAAAAAGGAGAAGTGAAAAATATGAATAGTCAAAATGATTTTGTTATTGAAAATGGTGTTTTAATAAAATACAAAGGCAGTACAAGCAATGTATTTATACCGGATAATGTGAAAATAATTGGTGACTGTGCATTTATGGGGTGCGAGTACCTTGCGAGTGTTGTGCTTCCTGAAGGTGTTATAAGTATTGGAAATTATGCGTTTGAAAAATGTGAAAAGCTTGAAAGCGTACACCTTCCTAATAGTATATTGAAAATTGATGCCATTGCATTTTCAGGTTGCAGAAATCTTACAAGTATCAATTTTCCTTGCGGAATGAAGTGTATTGGTCGTTGGGCATTTAATGGTTGCGAAAATCTTGCTGATATAGATATTCCTGAGAGCATTGAGTGTATTAAAGAAGGCGCATTTCAAGGCTGTAAAAGACTCGCTGATGAAAATGGCTGGGTAATTATCAGGGATTGTTTATATGGATATTTTGGCCCGGAAGAATTTGCAGTTATTCCCAATAATGTGACAGATATAAGCGATGGCTCATTTAAGAATTGTCATAACATTACAAGTGTTGTAATACCTGATGGCGTAACCAATATCGGCGATTCGGCTTTTGAGGGGTGCGAGAATCTCACAAATATAGTCATTCCCAATAGTGTAAAGAATATAGGTATGGGTGCGTTTGCTGATTGTAAAAGTATTGACAATGTTGTAATCCCAGACGGTATAATAACCATTGGACAGATGACTTTTTTAAATTGTGAAAATCTGACGAACATAGTTATCCCCAATAGTGTGAACACCATTGATGATCTTGTTTTTTCTAATTGTAAAAAACTCGAAAGTGTAAATATTCCAGATAGTGTAAAGTTACTTGGTTTCGGTGCATTCGAGAATTGTGAAAAATTAGCAGATAGTGAAGGCTGGTTAATTATAAAAAAATGCTTGTTTGGTTATTTTGGTGAAAAAAATGATATTATCATCCCTGGCAATGTAGCTGAAATAGGTTTTAGATCATTTTGCGACAATGAAAATATCAGAAGTATTGTGATTCCATATGGAGTAACAACTATATGGGAGTACGCATTTGATGGCTGCAAAAACCTCGAAAGCATCTATATTCCTGATAGTGTAGAAGAAATATATTGTGGAAATGCTGAATGCGATAAACTAGTTGTATACGGGAATACAGGAAGCTATGCAGAACAATATGCAAAAGAAAAGAATATTCCATTTGTTGTGTATCAATAATACTAATAGTTTATAAGAACCTATTCTATACTACACCTCTGAGAGCAAATGGTGCATGTTACAGATATATCTATGTTACATTCCATACTTTAGCGGCTTTTTGTGCAAAAAAATCAAGACTACCTCTTATCATAACAGATGTTCAAAAATCCGCACAAAAAAAGAAACCGCATCAGTGATTTCTATATCCTTTTTGCTATTAATTATTTTCCAAGCCTCATACCACTGGAATTTTATTGTGCATATTTTAACACATATTTATACCAATTTGATGCAGATTAAATATGTTAGGAACATCAAACCCCGCCGAATAACTTCCTACGGCGAGGGTTTAAATTAATTTTATAGTTTATAAATCAAATTATTAAGCACTATTTCTTCTGCAGTATGCTTAATTTCTTCCACAGTATAAATCCAAGCGAATTGATCCTTTTCTTTGAGTTCCTTGATAATACCTTGTTCAGTTGCAAAATCTTTGATTATTTTATCGACCATTTCTCTTGCAGCGCTATCTATTTCTTCAAGGTAACCAAACCAAGTTCCGTCGAGGATTTTCGCAGAGTAGATGTAATGCTTGTTTTGTTTGATAAATTTTCCATGCATTCTGCCATATTTCCCAATATTGTATTTCTTCGCATCAGGCATTGAAATATTTGGGATATAATATTTTCCAACTTTTGTATAAGTTCCGCCGTTTTGTTCAAATATTGATTTCATTGTAATTCCTCCAAATTTTATTATTAGATTTTTACTACAATATTCAATCATTCCGGCTGTACATAGCAAATGCCCGTTACTCATAAGGAAGTGAGTAACGGGCATTAAGCGCTCTTTTTTAATTTGCTTGTTTCAAATTTTTCTTGTATTGAAAATAGACTTTAATGTATTGAACAAATGCGAGTCCGGAAGCTATTAAAAACACAGTAATAAAAACAATTTTCACAGGGAAAGATAAGTACTGACGATATCCTAATAATATGAAGAATAAAAGGAAGTAAATAAAAGATGCGAGTTTTCCATACACATTAGCGCCCAAAATTGTTTTTTCGTGATATAGAATCACGACACCAACCAACATTAAAATTTCTCTGATAAATAAAAACACCGGAACGATAATAAATAAAGGTTCTACATATGCAATACAAAGCGATACTAAAAACTGCAATAGTTTATCTGCCAACGGATCACAGATTTTGCCAAAGTTACTGATAGCTGAAAGCTTTCTTGCTAAATATCCGTCGATGATATCGGTAAGAGAAGCCACTGTGTAAAGTGTAAGTGACCAGGTACCGCTCGTTCCGTTATTAAATTCATAAAAGAATATTGGAGCAAACGCTAATGCCATCAATAGTCTCAGCGTTGTCAGAATATTCGGCAACATGCGCACCATGTTTTCAATTCACCTGCTTTAATATTTCTTAATAGGTAAGGATATCTGCCAATTCAGCTAACGGATCGTCAAAATTCTTTTTGGTTGCCAATGCTTCTTCAATGTCAAAATCAACGATATCAGCTTTCTTATAAACCACCACGCGATTTGAAACACCTTCCACAAGAAGCTGAATAGCCTTCAATCCCATTTTAGATGCAATAACTCTATCTTTTACAGTGGGGGTTCCACCTCTCTGGATATATCCCAAATTGGAAGGTCTGGTTTCAACGCCGGTTTGTTTTTCAACATTTTTTGCGATGAATTCAGTTCCGCCGACACCTTCAGCAACCACAACGATAAAGTGGGTTTTACCTTTTTCGGTGGTTTCTTTGATTTTATCAATAATATCATTCAAATCAAATTTCTTTTCCGGAATCAGACAAACTTCAGCACCGGTAGCAACAGCAACATTAACAGCTAAATAACCTGCATTTCTACCCATTACCTCAACAACGCTGCAACGGTCGTGAGAAGAACAGGTATCTCTGATTTTATCGATTGCATCACAAGCAGTGTTTAAAGCAGTATCAAAACCGATGGTGTAATCAGAGCAACCGATATCATTATCAATGGTGCAGGGGATACCAATAACAGGGAATCCGTGTCTGGATAATTCCAAAGCACCTCTGAAACTGCCGTCACCACCCAATACAACCAAAGCGTCAATTCCAAATGCACGTGCATTGTCTGCTGCTCTTTTAATGCCTTCAGAAGTTAAAAATTCTTTACATCTTGCGGTTTTTAACACAGTACCGCCACGATTGATAATACCGGAAACATCTCGATAGGTCAATTCTCTCATATCGTTTTCCAACAGTCCTTTGTAACCGTTAAAAATACCAATCATACGTTTTCCGTAATGTAATCCTGCTCTTACTACAGCACGAAGAGCTGCGTTCATACCCGGAGCATCTCCGCCACTGGTTAAAACGCCAATTGTATTAATTTCTTTTGCCATATTCGTTGTCCTCGCTATCTTACTAAGCTTTTTTAATATACCTTACTATTATATACAAACATTTTCAAAAAATCAACTCTTTTTTACAATTTTTTCAAAAAATATAAAAGTATTCGAGATGATTTATAATACCTCCAGAAATTGAACGTTTATATTGTAAGAATTCAGGAAGTATTTTACGGCATAGGAATCTGTCATACCTGCCATGAATGTCAAAATTTCTTCGTCGGATTTTTGTGCCTTCTTTTCCTCTTCGTAGATATGATAAAAAATTTTTTTTACTGTTTCATCTTTTTTTGTTACTTTTTCGTTGAAATACAGTCGTTCAAACATAAATTGACGAAGTTTTTTAAAGTTATCATCAATCTCATCTGACATTTTAATCTCATTTTTCCCTTGGCTGGTCAGTATCATATCCCGAATCATGGTGTCCAGCCTGTCGTTTGAAGTTTTTCCTAAAATGGAACGAACGGAAGAGGGAATATCTTCTTCGCTAATCAATCCCAGACGTATTCCGTCATCTAAATCAGAATTTAAGTATGCAAATTTATCTGCGTATTTGACTATCCTTCCTTCCAGTGTAATAGCTTCTTCGCCGGTTTCAATGTTGCTGTGTTTTAAGATCCCGTCTACAACTTCTTTTGATAGATTCATTTTGCGGGCAAGACGTGCACTATGCTTATTGTGAGAAAAACCTGAAAAAATTTCGTTTAACACAGTTTCTCCTGCATGAGAAAATGCGCAATGACCGATATCATGTCCCAAAGCGATAGCTTCTGTTAAATCTTCATTTAATCGCAGTGCTTTTGCAATGGTTCTGGCAACCTGACTTACCTCTAATGTGTGGGTCAAACGTGTACGGATATGGTCATTGTATTCAAAACTGGAAAAAACCTGCGTTTTATGTTTTAAACGACGAAATTCCTTGCTGTGAATGATGCGGTCACGGTCTCTTTGGAAACAGGTTCTGATACTGTCTTCTTCCAAGGGCTCAAATCTTCCTTGGGATTTCAAACTAAGGCACGCATAGGGACTCATCATCTTTTGTTCATTTTCTTCTGTCATTTGACGAATATTCATTGATTTATCCATTGCTTTTCCTCACACATTTGTCTTTTTTATGAAATCATATACCTCATTGCAATACAGTTCCATTTGCAATTGAGGGTGATTGTAAACATCTTTTTTGGTAATTCTGCTCAATACGGATATTTCGGATTTTTTCTTAATTTCTCGAAGCAGTTTTTTTCCGGTATCGTTAAATGCTAACACACGGGTGTACGTAGGTGGTTCTTCATTTTTTTTCAGATTCAAAAGTAACGAATACAGTGCTCTTCGGATTCTTGTTTCCGGATATCGTTTACATTTGATTTTTGCAATTAATTCGGAAAAAGATTCTGCATTTCGGTTTGCCAAAATCCGATTTTGGAGTCCTTCGCTGATTGCATTAAAGTTGGACAGTTCTTCGTTTTGTCCCATAATTAAACGATATTTTAAAAGTGGAAATACGCGTTCTTCAAAAACTGGAGTTGAGTTGGGTAAATTTGGAAGAAATGCAGTGATTGAATTGCCATCCCGAATTTGACTGCGAATCCAAGATGCTGATGCAAACTGTTGGGTTGGCTTTTGCGAATGATGCTCTACGGCTTTTCTTAATACGGTAAAGGGTTGGATATCCGATTTTAATTTTTTCAGTGCACGAAGATATTCAATTCCCAAGACATTGTTTGGTTTTTCTGCCAGTGCAGAACTGGAAATGGCTTTTGCATACGAAACACCTGTTTTCAACTGTTTTCTTAAGGAATCAGCATCAGTGGGTCGGTAAGCTGATAATTGTGATAAATCGCCGCATTCCGAGCCAAAAGAGAGATAGTCTACAATTCCTAGTTGATTCATAAGATAAACGCTGTAATAAGCATAGAATTCAGCTGAATTCAACACAAATTGAGGTGAAAGTTCCAAAACGAGATCCACACCGTTTTTTACGGCAACCTCTGCTCTGGAATGCATATCAAACATTGCAATTTCACCCCGTTGAGTAAAATTGCCGCTCATAACTGCAATGACGCCATCTGCGTTTAGCAGATCTTTTGTTTTTGCCACATGATATTTATGACCGTTATGAAAGGGGTTGTATTCCGCAATGATACCAACCGTTTTCATTGATTATAATCCTCCCTTATTTTAAAGAAATAAGCTTGCGGTTTAAAATCAAATATTCCAATCCTGAATAAATGGTGAATGCCAGCATAACCCAACTGAAAAATTCACCATAGGGCAGGGGATAAATCGCAGAGAGAGTATCGTTTAATAAAATGGCAATAACAGCGATAATCTGAGTAGTTGTTTTCAGTTTTCCACTCATACTTGCTGCAATTACGGTCCCTTTAGCAGAAGCTACCAGTCGAATGGATGTTACCAAAAATTCTCTTGTGATTACTGTGATGGTAATGATGGGATTTAGTCTGCCCTGTGCTACGAAAAGTACGAAAGCAGAAATCACCAAAATTTTATCAGCCAAGGGATCCAAAAATTTTCCGAAATCGGTAATTTGATTGTATTTTCTGGCAATATATCCGTCTAAAAAATCTGTCAGCGAAATAAACAGAAAAATAGATGCGGCAATAATATCATTATTTACATCGGGAACACCTGATGCAAATAATACATAAACCGGAACTAATAAAATTCTGGCGATGGTAATCATGTTTGCTGTAGTCATAGTTTTCAGTTTCGACATTTTCGTGAAAAAAAATTACAGATGTCGAGTTCCTTTCTTGTCCTTTGGGACATAAATTTTAGCGATTACGAATTGCTAATATCTTTAGACATTTGTTCAATTAAGCGATTGTTTAATTCCTCTGCAGCATTATATCCCATCTTTTTCTGACGATTGTTCATTGCTGCTACTTCCACAACAACTGCTAAGTTTCGTCCCGGTTTTACGGGAATATTTAAGCTTGGAATTTTATTGCCTAACAGTTCAGTATACTCGGTGATCAATCCTAATCTGTCGTATTGTTTTTGGGGATCCCATGCTTCTAACTTGATAATTAAATCAATTTTTTCGGTTTCTTTGATGGAACCCATACCGAATATCCGCCGAACATCAATAATTCCGATTCCTCGGATTTCGATAAAGTGACGAATATTTTCCGGTGCGGTACCGACCAGAGATTTATCAGATACTTTTTTGACTTCAACTGCATCATCTGCAACCAGTCGGTGACCACGTTTTACGAGCTCAATAGCGGTTTCGCTTTTTCCAACACCGCTTTCTCCCATAATCAGAACACCTTCCCCGTAAACTTCGCATAATACTCCGTGCAAGGTAACTCGTTCAGCCAGTTCCACGTTTAAAAAAGCAATCAGTCTTGCCATAAATTTGGAAGTGGTTTGTGCTGTTCTCAAAACGGGGATGCGAAATTCTTCGGCTGCATTTAGAAATTCAGGAAAAACTTCTTGGTTTCTTGAGATAATAATGGCGGGAATTTGACGTTTGCAAAGTTCGCGGATACAATGCAGACGTTCTTCGGATGTTTTTTGCTCTAAAAAAGTGCGTTCTACTTTCCCGAAAATCTGAATTCGATTCGGGTCAAAATAATCAAAAAAATCAACAAATTGTAAACCCGGACGGCTTACATCTGTGGTTGAAATTTTTACAGTATTCAGATCTTTATCTGCATAAACAGTTTCCAGGTTGCACTCATTGATAATTTGTTGTAATGTAACAGAAAAAGCACCCATAACAGATAACCCTCATTTCTTTGGTAAATTAACTACCATTATACAATACTTTCTGCATTTTTGCAACTTATTTTCGCAATTTTTTTATTTTTTTCGCATCCATTTAGAAACTTGTTGACAAGCATATATATAATTGCTATAATATTATAATAGAATAAAGGAAGCGTAAATTTTGGAGGAAGCGTAGCAATGAAGAGATTTGTGTCATTTGTTTTGACTTTATTCTTGGCTTTTGGGTGCATTCCTGTTTATGCATATGAAATACCCAACGCTTTTTGGGGCATTGACCGCCAGTATCAGGCGGCGGTTTCTGCAAAAGATTATGCAAAAGTGATTCAATATGCAAAAAAAGAAATTGATTTAATGATGCCGGAACCTGAGAATGAGCAGGTGTTGCAGATTATTGGTTCCCGTATGGAAATGATTGCCAAGGCGTATGAAGCGTTGGAAGATTATCCGAACGCCGCAGATTACTTTGAACGTTATGTTTATTATGCCGAAAAACTGAATTGGCAGGATGCTGTTAAGATTGCCAAAGCGAAAGTGCTCCATTACCGTCCCCGTTTGGAAATGTTTGAACAAACTTCTGAAGAAGAAGTGTATTTCCATGCTAAAAATGAACCGCACATGGGTGTTTTATTCGGTGCCACGAGCGATGGCGGAATTCGTGACTATTTAGAAAACGAATCTGCTGTTTTGTTGTACCATGAAGTGGGAAGTAATGATTTTGGATGGTTTCATCATATTTTTCGTCAGGCGGAAGAGAAAAATATCCGTGTTGTTTTTGCTTTAAATGTTGGTTATGAAGGCAGTGACATTCGAAACATTTATGCTTATGATGCATTTTTTGATACTTTGATTGCTGAATTGCAAAAATACCAGAGTGTTCCGGTTTATTTTCGTTTTGCTGCAGAAGTGAATATCTGGACAAATCCGTGTACTCCTGAAGAATTTATTACTGCTTTTCGCTATGTTGCAAACAGAGTTCACAACGAATTGCCTAATGCAGCAATGGTTTGGAGTGTGAACCAAAGCTCCGCTTGGAATATTAATATGCATGATTATTACCCCGGTGATGAATTTGTTGATTGGGTAGGGGTTGCATCTTACCTTGCAAAATATTTTTTAGGTAGAAACGATTGGTCGCCTGAAGAACAATTTAACGATAATGTGTTTTTTGCAGGTGACAGTGCAGATGCTGTGTTGTCATTAGAAGAAATCGTGGCAAGTTACGGGGATCGAAAACCCATTATGTTAACCGAATCCGGTGTTGCACATTATATCAATTCATTAAGCAAAGATGAAACAGAATGGGCGATTAACCATTTGCATCAGCAATATGAATTTTTGCCGAAGGTATATCCGCAGATCAAAGCAATCATGTATTTTGATAAAAGAATGCCTACCGAGGTAAATGACTATTCATTATCAGATAATGCTGCTTTGGCAAATGAGTATTTGGAGGAAATTGAGCATCCTTATTTTATTCACGGATCAGAATCAGATGCAGACGTAACTTACCATAAGGTAACAGAATCGATTATGATATCGGATGATTCTTTCACGTTCGGAGTATATCCGCATGTTTATAAAAACAGTTCACCCAAAGTGGATGTTTATTTTGATAATTACTATTTAGAAAGTCTTGTGGAACCGCATTTCCAAACAACTTTATATTTTGATAATGAACCGGAAGGAAATCATACATTGAAGCTTGTGATTGATGGTGTTATCGAAAAAGAATATCAGATTCAGTTGGAAAAACCGATAAAATTGTATTTAAACGGTGAAAGATTAAAAACAGACGTTCCGCCGGTAATTCAAAACGGCAGAACTTTGGTTCCGGTACGTATTATTTCTGAAAATCTTGACACAAAAGTAACATGGTTTGAAGACAGACGTGAAGTTTTTCTTTACGGCGGCAAAGCTTCTATTTTAATGGGAATTGATTATCCGAAGGTTATTGTAAACGGAAAAACCGAAACAATAGATGTTCCACCTACAATTATCGACGGAAGAACACTGGTTCCCATCCGATTCTTAGCTGAACAATTCGATTTAACTGTTTCTTGGGATGAAGCTACTCGTTCAGTATATCTCAATCAGTAATATTGGTGTTTAAAATATATTCAATTAATAAAAATAGCAAAAACGAAAGGTAAGGTTTGTTGTAATGCTTGAAAAAGAACAATTAAGACAACACGCGGAGAACATCCGCGCAAACATTATCCGTGGAACCCATTATGCGGCATCAGGTCATCCGGGTGGTTCCTTATCCATTGCGGATATCATGACCGTGTTATATTTTGAAGAGATGAATGTGGATCCTAAAAATCCCAAAATGGAAGACAGAGACCGTTTTGTATTGTCAAAAGGTCATACTGCACCCGCATTATATGCAACATTAGCAGAGAAAGGATTTTACTCTGAAGATGAAATTAAAAATCTTCGTAAGTTAGGTCATATTCTACAAGGTCATCCTGATATGAAAAAAATTCCCGGAGTAGATATGTCGTCCGGTTCTTTGGGTCAGGGATTATCCATTGCAAACGGTATGGCATTGTATGCCAAAGCAAACAACAAAACCTACCGTGTATACACCCTTTTAGGTGATGGAGAAATTCAGGAAGGGCAGGTATGGGAGGCAGCGATGTCTGCAGCTCACTACAAATTGGATAATTTAGTTGCCATTGTTGATAACAACAATCTGCAGATTGACGGGGAAGTAAGCAAAGTGATGTCTCCGTATCCAATAGATGAAAAATTCAAAGCCTTTGGATTCCACGTAATCAACATTGACGGTCATAATTTTGAAGAAATTGAAAACGCATTGGCAGAAGCAAAAACCGTGAAAGGAAAACCTACTGCCATTATTGCAAAAACCATCAAAGGCAAAGGCGTTTCCTTTATGGAAAACCTAGCAAAATGGCATGGAACTGCTCCCAACCGCGAACAGGCAGAACAGGCAATCAAAGAATTAACGGGAGGTAGCTTATAATGGAAAAATTATCAACCAGAGCAGGTTATGGAAAAGCCCTGGCAGAACTTGCTGAAAAATATAACTATTATGTTTTGGATTCTGATTTAGCAGAAGCTACCAAAACCATTGATTTTGCAAAAAGATATCCCGAACGTTTCTTTGATATGGGAATTGCAGAAAGTGATATGATGGGCACTGCTGCAGGTTTGGCAGCTTGCGGTGCAACAGTGTTTGCAAGTACTTTTGCAGTGTTTGCTGCAGGCAGAGCCTATGAACAGGTAAGAAATGCAATTTGTTATAACAATCTGAATGTGAAAGTAGTTGGTACTCACGGCGGTATTTTAATCGGGGAAGATGGCGGTTCTCATCAAGCGATTGAAGATGTTTCTTTAATGAGAACAATCCCCAATATGAAAGTATTGGTTCCTTCTGATGCTATCGAAGCAAAATACGCTGTGGAAGCGGCAATCAATGAACCCGGCCCTGTGTATTTACGGTTTGGACGATACGATGTGCCGGTGTTTAATACCAATGAAGATTATTCTTTCACCTTTGGGAAAGCAAATGTATTAAAGACAGGAACCGATGTTACCGTGATTGCAATGGGAGATATGGTATACGAAGCACTGGTTGCCTCTGAAGAACTTGCAAAAGAAGGCGTTTCTGTTGGAGTTGTCAACATGCACACTATAAAACCCCTCGACAAAAATGCTGTTAAAACTGCACTGGAAAGTTCTAAACATATTATGACTGCAGAAGATCATAATGTATTTGGCGGACTTTATTCTGCAGTGGCTGAAGTAGTAGCGGAATTGGGTGGAAAAATTAGTGACAAAGTTGCCGTAGAAGACCGTTTCGGTCAGTCCGGTAACCGTCCTGATTTGCAGAAAGAATATGGCTTAACTTCAGAAAACATCATTGCAAAAATCCGAAATTTAATGAAATAAATTCAATAACAAAAGCGAAAATACCGTTTGATATCAGCACGAAAGTCCTTTTATCTTACCAAATTTTCTTTAGAAAAACAACTGACAAAAAAGAATTTTCTGATTTGGAAGTGTATGCAAGCGGTAAAAAAGCATCTGTTCCATTTCAGAACAGATGCTTTTTTGTTTTTGAAGGAGAGTTTTTATGAAAGAATACGACAATTTTATTAACCATCAATATATCGTAAATTTGTTGGAACAATCCAAATCTGCAGATGATAAAAAAATTACCGAAATTTTAGATAAAGCAGAACGATTTGATGGATTGACTCCTGAAGAAGTGGCAATTTTACTAAACACTGAAAACCAAGAACATCAGGAACGAATTTTTAAAATTGCCGATAAAATCAAACAGCATATTTACGGAGACAGAATTGTGATGTTTGCTCCGTTGTATGTGAGTGATTACTGTGTCAACAATTGTGCCTATTGTGGATTTAACTGTAAGAATAAATTCCATAGAACCAAGCTTACTATGGACGAAATCCGTGATGAAGTGAAAATTTTAGAAGCCATGGGGCATAAACGTTTGGCGTTGGAAGCAGGGGAAGATCCAGTAAATTGTGATATTGATTATATTTTAGATTGTATGCAAACAATTTATGATATGAAATTAGGTAATGGTGAAATTCGCCGTGTGAATGTCAATATTGCATCTACCACCGTTGAGAATTACCGAAAATTAAAAGAAGTTGGCATTGGTACATACATTTTATTTCAGGAAACCTATCACAAAGAAACCTATGAAAAAGTACATTTAGGAGGACCGAAAAAGAATTATGAATATCACCTTACCGCATTTGACCGTGCGATGGAAGCAGGGATTGACGATGTTGGTGGCGGTGTATTATTTGGCTTATCCGACGATTGGCGTTATGAAATTTTAGGTTTGATGCTTCATAATAAACATTTAGAAGATACGTTTGGTGTTGGTTTCCATACGATTTCTGTTCCCAGAATGTGTCCGGCAGAAGGAAACGATTTATCAGGATTTTATCCCATAGATGATGAAACTTTCTTGCGGATTGTTTCCATTATTCGTTTGGCGGTTCCGTTCACGGGAATTATTATTTCTACCCGTGAAAACTCCAAAATGAGAAAAGAACTCATTCGCCTTGGTGTATCTCAGATGAGTGGAGGTTCTTCTGTGGATGTTGGCGGTTACAGTAAAGGAAATCACAGCAAAGGCTCTCAATTTGTGACCTCTGATGACAGAAGTGCTCAGGATATTATTCGCTGGATTATGGAAGAAGGCATGGTTCCAAGCTTTTGTACCGCTTGTTACCGAAAAGGACGAACAGGGGATCGTTTTATGGAGCTTGCCAAAACAGGGAATATCAAAAATGTATGTTTACCCAATGGGTTGATGACCTTAAAAGAATACGCTCTGGATTACGGTGACAAAAGCTTTCAAAAGCTTGCGAATGAAGTTATCCAAAAACATATTCCGACAATTGAAAATGATAAAGTGAGAGTGCTGGTAATTGAAAACCTCAAGAAATTAGAACAAGGCAAACGAGATTTATTCCTCTAAAAAGGAGTGATTGTATGTTAAAACAGGAAACACCTTTGGCAAACCGTAAGCATATCGGTATTTTTGGCAATACCAATGCAGGAAAATCCACGCTGTTTAATCAGATCATCGGTCAGGAACTTGCAATCGTGTCAGAAGAGCAGGGAACAACCACAGATCCTGTCATAAAAGGGATGGAATTAATTTCTTATGGTCCTATTGCATTAATTGACACGGCTGGACTTGGCGATGTTTCTGTGCTCGGTGATAAACGAATAGAGAAAACCAAGCAGATGCTTGACAGATGTGATTACATCATTTATGCAGTGGATAGTCAGAATGCATTGGGAAAAGATATTATAATTCCTACAAATTTATTCGGTAAAATCCCTTATACTATTGTGTTTACCAAAACAGATTTATTGAGTGGATTCGAGGTGGAGTCTTTAAAAAACAAGTTTCCGAATGCTCAATTTGCAAATTACAAAGATGAAAAATCTATCCAGAGGTTAAAACATTTTTTAACCGAAGAACTGCGAAAAATCGGTGATGAAGATGATAATCAATTAATCGGTTTAGTATCATCAGGTGATTTTGTTGTAATGGTTGTACCGATTGATTCGGCGGCGCCGAAAGGAAGATTGATTCTTCCTCAGGTTGCTTTTTTGAGAAATTGCCTTGATTTAGGCGTTACTTGTACCGTTACGAAAGAAGAAACATTAAAAGAAACAATTTCTAATTTACCTAGGGTAGATTTGGTTGTAACTGATTCTCAAGTTTTTAAATCTGTGGCTGAAATGGTTCCGAAAACAATTCCGTTAACTTCTTTTTCGATGTTGTTAGCACGTCAGAAGGGTGATTTGAAGATAATGCTTTCTGCTTGTGATATTATCCCCAATTTACAAGACGGTGATAAGATTTTAATGCTGGAAGCATGTACTCATAACCATACCCATGAAGATATTGGTCGGGTGAAAATTCCTGCTTTGTTGCAAAAGTTTACAGGTGTTTCATTGGAATTTGAATACTATGTGGGATACGATTTTCCGTCAGATTTATCACCATACAAATTGGCAATTCATTGCGGCGGATGTATGATTACGAAAAAAACAGTTTTAACTCGTTTGGAAAAATGTAAGAATGCAGGACTTCCTATTACCAATTACGGCGTTGTTTTAGCTTATTTAAGCGGAATTTCCGACCGTTGCAGCGAGGTGTTTTTTAGTGAATAAAACATTGATTGATAAACTTTATCGGGAACAGTCACTTTCCAAAGAAGAACTTCTCATCTTAATTCAAATGACTGACGAGGATGATTTTTCTTATCTTTGCCAAAAATCAAATCAAAAGAAAGAAGAAATTTTTGGAAAATCTGTATATATCCGAGGGTTAATCGAATTCACCAATTATTGTAAAAATGATTGTTACTACTGCGGAATTCGTTGTTCCAATAAAAAAGCAGAACGATACCGCTTATCTGTGGATGATATTTTGTTGTCGTGTGAAGCAGGGGATAAACTTGGGATTCAGACCTATGTGTTGCAGGGTGGGGAAGACCCATGTTATACCGATGAGAAACTGATAGGAATTGTCACAAAAATTAAAGAAAAATATCCCAAAAAAGCAATTACATTATCCGTGGGAGAACGTTCGTTGGAAAGTTATCAAAAATTAAAAAATGCGGGTGTTGATCGGTATTTGCTTCGTCATGAGACTGCAAGCGACGAACATTACAAAAAACTGCATCCCAAAAACCTAACATTGATAAATCGCATAAACTGTTTAAAAACATTAAAGAAACTAAATTTTCAAACCGGTGCAGGATTTATGGTTGGCTCTCCGTATCAAACTGATGAACATCTTGTTAACGATTTGCTTTTTCTAAAAGGATTGCAACCAGAAATGGTTGGAATTGGTCCATTTATTCATCATAATGATACACCGTTTGCCGATTATTCGGATGGGACAGTACGAAAAACCATTCAGCTGGTTGCTCTGACACGTCTTCTTTTGCCTAAAGCTTTGTTGCCGTCTACAACTGCGTTAGCTTCCTTAGATCAAGAAGGTCGGAAAACAGCTCTTCTTTCCGGCGCAAATGTGGTTATGCCCAATTTGACGCCTATTGGGAAACGTAAAAATTATTTGCTATATCAAAATAAAATCGCCATTGGAGAAGAAACTGCGGAAAGTTTCGATCAACTCAAAACGGAAATTGAATCGATAGGTTTGATTGTTGATTTGTCCCGTGGTGATTATCCTATGATTTTGTAATATTTATAAAAATAACGATGTACATTTTAAAAGAATGCATCGTTATTTTTTTATGGTTATGTTTAGAGAGCTACTCTCATAAAATAATTATTGAATTCCATGACAGGAGAAATATTATGTTCATTTGTATTACAAAAGGGAAACAGTTACTCATCTGTTTTTTAATTCTGACTGTATTGATAACCGGAATTTGTACTTACGCTTCAGTAAAAGCAAGTACCGAATCTAAAGAGATATCAGTTCCGATTTTGATGTATCACAGTGTTCTGAAAGATCCTGACAGAAGCGGAGAATATGTTGTAACGCCGTCTACATTGGAATATGATATGATATATCTTCGTAATAATGGGTACGAAACGGTTTTGGTAAAAGATTTAATAGCATATGTTTATGAAGATGCACCATTACCGGAAAAACCGATTGTGTTAACATTTGATGATGGACACTATAACAATATGGTTTATTTGTTACCACTTTTAGAAAAATATCAGATGAAGGCAGTCATTTCTGTTGTAGGAAGTTATACGGAACAATTTTCCAAAGCTGACGGACATAATCCGAATTATTCTTATCTTACTTGGGGTGATATCAAAAATTTGGAAGATAGCGGACGGATTGAAATTGCTAATCACACTTATGATCTTCACGAAAAAGAGGGACGAAAGGGCTGCAATATTTTAGAAGGAGAAGCGATAGCGGAATACAGAAATAATTTAAAAAGTGATTTGGTGAAGTTGCAATCTGCATTAAAGGAGAAATCCGGTATTCAACCGTCGGTTACCTTTACTTATCCGTTTGGATATATTTGTCCCGAATCTCAAAAGACATTAGAAGAAACAGGTTTTTTTGCAAGTTTATCCTGTTATGAAAGGATCAATCAAATTTCAAAGAATAAAGGGTGCTTGTATATGTTAGGGCGTTATAACCGTCCGGAAGGGATTTCGACTGAAGAATTTATGAAAAAAATTAAACTTCCATAGAAAGGATGACAAAAATGGCTGAGAAAGGATCTCTTATTGTGTTTGTGTACACAGCGAGGATGGCAATTCCCATCAAAAATGCCCGCGTATCCTTATTAGAAAGCGGAACACAAAATCTTATCGGTTTTCGTTCCACAAATGAGGAAGGACTTACCACAGCATTCGAACTGGAAACTCCTGACGTTGATTTGTCATTATCACCGGGAAAGGTAGGGGACAGTGCTCCGTTTTCTGTTGTGGATATTTTAATCACACATCCAATGTATCAAAAAATTCTGATAAAAAACGTGCAGATTTTTCCTAATCGAGAATCCATTCAAAATGTGAATATGATTCCGCTGGACGAATTTCAAAATCCTAAAACAGCAGAAACCATTTATCCTATCCCGCCACAGAATTTATAAAGGAGGAATCTTTTATGGCAATTACTGTTACACCTTTTATTCCGCAGTATATTACGGTTCATTTGGGACCGCCGGATTCCAACGCGGAAAATGTGACTGTCACCTTTCCTGATTATATCAAAAATGTTGCTTCCTCTGAAATTTATCCCACATGGGATGAATCGGCAATCCGAGCAAACATTTATGCTCAGATATCTTTTGCTTTAAACCGTGTTTATACCGAGTATTACCGTAGTCGTGGCTATAATTTTGATATTACAAATTCCACGGCAATTGACCAAAAATTTATCAAAGGAAGAAATATCTTTGATAATATAGATCGTATTGTGAATGAAATTTTTAATGATTATATCCGTGAAATCGGAGTTGCCGAACCTTTGGCTGCAAAATATTGCAACGGTACCACAGTTACTTGCGAAGGACTTTCCCAGTGGGGAAGCGAAAATTTAGCACAGCAAGGTTATTCCACATTAGATATTTTATATTATTACTACGGATACAATATTGAGTTGGTGAATGATGCACCAATTCGAGAATTCCGAGAATCTTATCCTGGTACACCAATCAGAAGAGGCGATAGCGGTCCATATGTAAAGGTTATTCAAAGAGAATTAAATCAAATATCCCAAAACTATCCTCTGATTCCGAAAATCAATCCTGTGGATGGAATTTTCGGGGAAAATACGGAAGAGGCTGTTCGCACCTTTCAGCAAATTTTTAATTTAACTGCTGATGGGGTTGTAGGAAAAGCAACTTGGTATCGACTGGTTTACCTATATACAGGAATTTTAAGATTAAATGAATTGGATTCTGAAGGACAGAGGTTGTTTGGATTGAACTTGCAGTATCCCGATGCCATTTCTGAAGGGAACACTGGAGAAAAGGTAACAATATTACAATATTTTTTATCTATTTTTGCGGGATTTGATCCCAATATTCCTTTTGTGGAAATTGACGGAAATTTCGGCCCTGAAACAAAAAATGCAGTTATTGCTTTTCAAAAGGAATACGGGTTAGAGCAAGATGGAATTGTGGGAGAAAAAACCTGGGATAAAATGTATGCAGTGTTCAAGGGAATTGTAGACACTGTTTTCCTGGACGAAGAAGTTTTCGGAATTAAAACTGAACCATACGATGGAACTGTTTTGGAATTTGGATCTACGGGATCAGCAGTCACCACGTTGCAACAGTATTTGAATATTATTTCGTTATCGTATCCTGAGATTAATTCTGTAACACCGACAGGAAATTTCGGGCCTCAGACACGTCAAGCTGTTATCAGTTATCAGAGAGAATTTGGTCTTCCCACTACCGGAAGAGTGGATGAAGAAACCTGGAATTCTATTGCAGGAACTTACCGAACAGAGGTATCAGCTTTAACATCACGTCCAACTCAGTACCCTGGAAAAGAACTGCGTTTAAATGATCGTGATCCCAATTAGAAAGGAGTTTTATTATTTGAATACATCCGTGAACGATTTTTCTCCGTTTTTAGGGCAACCCATACGAAGTGCACAAACCTTTTTAAGAGAAATCGGAAACAAATATGAAGAAATGCCAACCGTGATTCCTGATGGAATTTTTGGAGAGCAAACCGAAGCTTCCGTAAAATGGTTTCAGAATTTCAGAGGACTTCCCGTCACGGGCGTTATCGATAAACAAACATGGGATACTCTGTTGGAGGATTATCTGATTCTGCTTGCTGAACGAGAACCGCCTGTTTGTGTGAATATCTTACCAAAAGATTTTGATGTTATTTTGCCAAACGAAGAAAACCGCTATCTTCATTCCATTCAGTCAATTATGAAAAATTTATCAAAAGAATTTGATACCGTCCCTGATTTGGATGTTACAGGAATCCATGACGAAGCTTCAGTGAATTCTGTTAGATCATTGCAAAAAATATTAGGAAAAGAAGAAACCGGTAATATTGATAAAAACTTCTGGAATGATTTGGTATCGATTTATGAAGCACATTTATTGGAATCAGAATCATTACCGATAATAACGGAAGCCGTTTCCTAAAATTTCCTCTGAATCTGTGACAATGATAAAAGCATTTGGTTCAGAAGCTCGAATCATTGTTTTAAATTGTGCCGCCTGTTTTG
Source organism: Oscillospiraceae bacterium (assembly GCA_015068645.1). Lineage (NCBI taxonomy): Bacteria > Bacillati > Bacillota > Clostridia > Eubacteriales > Oscillospiraceae > Oscillospiraceae bacterium. The sequence goes on along the minus strand of SVKD01000001.1, from coordinate 108,812 downwards.
GCTTTGTAACACACATTAAAACTTTTTTTGTTTCTCCTGAATACGCTCCGACAGCTGATATCACTGTTACACCACGATTGACAGATGTTAGCAGTTCTTGTTCAATTTTTGAAGACTCTGTTACTACCGCTAAAATTAATTTAGCGCAGTTTAACTTGCTGATAATTGTGTCAATTACTGTAGTTGAAATTACTAACGAAAGAATTCCGTAAAATGCTAAATTCAAGTTACCGATTGTAATCATGGAGAAGCCAATAATCATTAAATCCAGAATCGTCATCAGTATCCCGATCGAAAGATGGGGATACTTTTTTTGTGACATTCTGGATAAAATGTCCACGCCACCCGTTGTCCCCCCTTGAGAAAAAGCCAGTCCGATTCCAATGCCAAGCAGTACTCCGCCAAACACCGATGCAATAAAAATATCATTGGTGAGAGGTGGGAGTTTCTCTGTAAAACTTAAAAACAGAGGGATTAGAAGAATGGCAACCATAGAATCCATTACAAAAGCTTTTCCTAAAGATTTTAATGCAAAGAATAGTATCACCAGATCTAAAATACCAACGGTTATTCCGGTTGAAATGCCAAATAAATAATAAAAAATAGTTGCAATTCCGCTAAGACCGCCAGAAACAATTTTAAATGGTAACATAAATAAATTAATTGATATTGCGAAAATCAAAGATCCTAATGCAATGATAGAATATTTCTTTAAAATTTTCAAAAAATCACCGTTTATATTGTTTGACGAAAATAAAAAAATATGCATTTTCCGTAAGTTTAGGAAAATGCATATTTAAAATTATTTCATCAATTTGCAAATTTCATTAGAAAAGGCTACAGGGTCTTCAATCGGTAAGCCTTCAATAAGCAATGCTTGTTGATACAGCAGATTGGTATAACTTTTTAATTTATCCTCATCTTCTGCATAGGAAGTTTTTAAGACATCAAAGATAGGATGATTGGGATTTAATTCCAGAATTTTATTTGCTTTCATTCCTTCGCCGTTTGGCATCTGTCGTAACACTTTTTCCATTTCGATAGAAAGCCCACCGTCCGAAGACAAGCAAACTGGATGGGATTTTAAACGGTTAGAAATCTTTACTTCTTGAATTGATTCTCCTAAAATTTCTTTCATTTTTTGGAATAAATCTTTATGTTCCTCGTTCGTTTCGTTGGAAGATTCTTCGGTTTGTTCGTCCAGTCCTAAATCACCAGAAGAAACAGATTTGAATTCTTTTTCCTGGTAATTCATCAACATCTGAAGAGCAAATTCATCCACTTCGTCGGTACAGTAAAGAATTTCATAACCTTTGTCTTTTACTAATTCGGTTTGCGGTAATTTGGAAACTCGGTCAATGGATTCACCGCAAACATAATAAATATATTTCTGGTCAGAAGCCATTTTGGATACATACTCCTCTAATGTAACCAATTTTTCCTCTTTGGACGAATAGAATAATAATAAATCTTTTAAAATATCTTTATGTGCCCCAAAATCACTGTATACTCCGAATTTTAATGTTTTCCCGAATTGTGCAAAAAATTCTTCATAGGTTTCTCTGTTGTTTTTTAATAAAGACAGCAGTTCGGATTTAATTTTATCTCTGATTTTTTTCGCAATAAACTGAAGTTGTCTGTCCTGCTGCAAAAGTTCTCTGGAAATATTTAGCGAAAGGTCAGGGGAATCTACTAATCCTTGTACGAAGCTAAAATAATCCGGTAATAAATCGGCGCATTTATTCATAATTAAAACGCCGTTGGAGTATAGTTCTAACCCTTTTTCAAATTCTTTGGTGTAAAAATCATAGGGTACTCGTTTGGGGATATATAAAATCGTGTTATAGCTTGCCACGCCGTCTACGGATGCATGAATATATTTCAGCGGTTTTTCAAATCCATAATGCTTGTCTAAATAAAAACGTTCATAATCCTCTTGGGTTAATTCGTTTTTATTTTTTCTCCAGATGGGAACCATACTGTTCACGGTTTCTTCTTCGGTATATTCTTCGTATTCATTTTCGGTTCCGTCTTTTAATTTGCTTTTATTTACATCCATTTTGATGGGATATTTAATAAAGTCGGAATATTTTTTCACCAGGTGTTGCAAACTGTATGCATCAAGATATTCATCATAGTTTACATCCTCCGTGTTTTCCTTCACAGTCAGAATAATTTCGGTGCCTTGTGTTGTTTTATCGCAAATGTCAATGGTATAACCGTCAGCGCCGGAAGATTCCCAACAGTATGCTTCTTCTGCACCAAAAGCTTTGCTTCTTACAGTAACACGGTCGGCTACCATAAATGCAGAATAAAAACCAACACCAAATTGACCAATGATATCCACACCGTCTTTGGCTTCGTTTTCTCTTTTAAAAGCCAAAGAACCGGATTTTGCGATAGTTCCGAGATTATTTTCCAATTCTTCTTTACTCATACCAATACCTGTATCGGTGATGGTAAGGGTTCGTGTTTCTTTATTGGTATCAATGCGAATGTAGTAATCCTCTTTTTGGAAAAGGAGAGAATCATCCGAAAGGGTTTTGTAATACATTTTGTCAATTGCGTCGCTGGCGTTGGAAATAAGTTCCCGTAAAAAGATTTCCTGATTGGTATAAATAGAATGAATCATTAAATCTAACAAACGCTTAGATTCTGCTTTAAACTGTTTTTTTGCCATGGTAATCCTTCTTTCTGAAAGTATCTTGCTGATTTTAGCACTCTTATTGCAAGAGTGCTAAAATATTATAACAAAGGCTTTGTTTTTTGTCAAGTCCACATCTGAAAAATTCATAAAAAATTCATAAAAAGTTAGGGAAAACAATTGATTTTTTACTGATACTATGGTATAATTAACAAATATATGATGGGTTTTTGTTTTCTCGAATTAAATTTGAGTCAGGAGCCTGGTTTATGAAATCATATGATAAGAATCCCACAAAGGAACAAATATCTCAAAAATATAAAAAAAGAAAACTGTTGATATTTTTCATTTTTAGTTTGATAACTTTATTTTTACTTTCATTTTCAACCACAACATTTATTTTGATGAACTCTTATCGCTTGACTTTTGCCGGAGACTCTCTTTCAGCTTTACAACAAAAAATCGGAACCTTAAGAGAAGAAATTTCCCGTAAAGATAACGAAATTGAACAACTGAAACTTCAGATTGCCAATATTGAGGGAGAAGCTTCTTTTGTCAATCAGATGCAAAATCATCCATTGAATTAAAAGAGCAAATGATTTTCACCTTACGGAGAACTGGATATGAAACGTATTATTCCAATTTTACTGTGTATTTTCCTTCTTACAGGATGCAAAACTCAAGAAACTGTGATTCAAGGATTTTCCATGGATGCATCTTACCGGATTAAAGCAGAAGGCATTTCTGAAAATCAGGAAAATAAAATAAAAGATTATCTTCATCAGATTGATTCTATTATGAATGCATATCGGGAAGATTCTTTGATTTCAAAATTAAACAGTACAAAAACATTTACTGTATCCAATGCTAAGGATACTATACTTTTTGATTTGCTCCAAAAAATTTTACCACATTGTAATGATACATTTGATATTTCTATTCGTCCGGTTTCTAAATTATGGGATTTTAAATCTGAAAATCCAATGTTACCCGATGAAGCACAATTATCAGAAAATTTGAAGTCTGTGGGTTATCAGAATATTGTGATATCTGATGACGATATCCAATTAAAAAACAATGCTGAGATAGAGTTTGGTGCTGTTGCGAAAGGATATGTTTGTGATCAGGTTGCTAAAATGCTCTCTGATAAGAATGCATTGATTGATATAGGCGGAACCGTAAAAACCGTCGGGAAAGAGATTACTGCAGGAGTAAAATCTCCTGATTATGACGGATTGTTATGTTCTTTTGCCTTACCCAACGGAAGCGCAGTTTCTACTTCCGGTTCTTATGAAAGAAATTTTATATTAAATGACCAATTATACCATCATATTTTAGATCCTAAAACAGGGTATCCGGTAGAAACCAATTTGGTAAGCGTGACTGTAATTTGTGATTCTGCACTGGAAGCGGATATTTTATCCACAACCTTGTTTTTAGAAAATTCATTCAGGATTCCGGAATCCGCAGAAGTAATTTATGTTACAAAAGATCATTCGGTTTATGTATCATCCGGAATTTCTGATTTTAAACTTTTAAATGATACTTATCAGAAAGCGGAATTTATCAAGGAGTGATTTTATGATATACGATATCGCGATTATTGGCGCAGGTCCTGCCGGAATGACTGCTGCACTCTACGGAATGCGTGCAGGCATGAATGTTTTGCTTTTGGAAAAAGCTTTCCCTGGTGGACAGATGGTTTCTTCGAATTACGTTGAAAACTATCCCGGCTTTGTTGGGATTTCCGGCGCGGAGCTTGCAATGAATATGAAAAAGCAACTGGTTGACATCACTTATAAAACCACAGAAATTCTTTCTATCGATCTTTCAGAAGATATTAAAATAATCCGTTCCAAAAAAGAAGAATTTTCTGCAAAAAACATTGTAATTGCAACAGGTGCAAATCCTAAAAAATTAGGATTTCCCAATGAAGAACGGTTGACGGGTAGGGGAGTATCCTATTGTGCAACCTGTGATGGTGCTTTTTACCGTGGTAAAACCGCAACGGTTATTGGTGGCGGTAACACCGCATTAGATGACGCTCTGTATCTTGCTAATTTCTGTGAACGGGTAAATTTAGTGCATAGAAGAAGTGAATTCCGTGGGGACGCAACCACGGTGGAAAAGGTCAAAGCTAATGAAAAAATTCATTTATATACCGAATATATCCCCACAGAATTTGTGGGAGAAGATGCATTGGCCGAAATCATTCTTCAGAAAACAAATACCAATGAAAATATTTCATTATCCACAGACGGTGTATTTATTGCAATCGGTTATCAGCCGAATGTATCATTTTTACCGGAAGGTATTTTAAAAAGTGACACCAATGAAATTATTACCGATAAAGATTTAATGACAAATATTGAAAATGTGTATGCGATTGGTGATGTCAGAAGAAAAGAACTCCGACAAATTGTTACGGCTTGCAGTGACGGTGCCGAAGTAATTTCTGCCATCCGCAGAAAGGCAAATGTATGATTATAATAAACGCTAAAATATACACCATGGAATCCGAGTCACCGATTGAAAATGGATATATCCGTTTTGATAATACCATTTTGGAAATTGGTTCTATGGCAGATTATAAACAAACCAATGAAGAAATATACGATGTTGCCGGAAAATATGTGTTTCCCGGTTTCATTGATGCTCACACCCATCTTGGAATGTTCGAAGATTCTATGGGATTTGAAGGGGATGACGGTAACGAAGAATCTGATCCGATTACCCCTCATTTAAGAGCAATCGACGCAATAAATCCCAATGACCGATACTTTACAGAGGCAAAACTTGCCGGTATCACCACTGTTGCCAGTGGTCCCGGAAGTGCCAATCCCATTAGCGGTCAGTTTTGTGCGATGAAAACCCACGGCACTGTCATTGACGATATGATTATCAAAGCACCGGTCGCTATGAAGTTTTCCTTTGGTGAAAATCCAAAGACGGTGTATCATGGAAAAAACCAGCAACCCATTACTCGTATGGCAACTGCTGCATTGATTCGTGAAACCCTAAAAAAGGCGCAGGAATATGCAGAAAATATAAATCTTGCCAAAGAAAATCCCGATGATTACGACAAGCCTGATTATGATGCAAAACTGGAAAGTCTGCTGCCGGTCTTAACCGGCGAATTACCGGTTAAAGCACATGCACATCGAGCAGATGATATTGCAACCGCACTTCGTATTGCAAAAGAATTCAATCTGAATATGACAATTGAGCACGCCACCGAAGGGCATTTACTTCCCGAAAAATTACAAGATGTATCTTGTCAGCTCGGTCCCACTTTATCGGATAGATCCAAACCGGAACTGAAAAATATGACCTTCGATACATACCATATCTTAGCAGAGCAGGGAACCCCGGTTTCGGTGATTACCGACCATCCCGTGATTCCTATCAATTATTTGCCTTTATGTGCTGCTCTGGCAGTAAAACACGGAATGAATGAAACGGATGCATTAAAAGCAATTACCATAAATCCTGCAAAAGCATTAGGAATCGATGGTAAAGTTGGTTCCTTAAAAATCGGAAAAGATGCCGATATCGTAATTTTTGATCAATTCCCGTTAGATTTGATGGCGAAAGCAGAAGCCGTGTTCATTAACGGTAACAGAATATCTCAGTAAGAAATAAAAAAAGGAGAATAAACCATGAACGAAAACAAAGAAAAATTTTATGTAACAACAGCTATTGCATATACTTCCAGAAAGCCTCACATCGGGAATACTTACGAAATTGTATTGACCGATGCCATTGCACGTTATAAACGTCAGATGGGTTATGACGTATTCTTTTTAACCGGTACTGATGAACACGGTCAAAAAATTGAAGACTGTGCCAAAGAAGCAGGTATTACCCCAAAGGAATATGTAGATAATGTGGCAGGGGAAATCAAAGAAATTTGGAATCTGATGAATTCAAGCTATGATAAATTCATCCGAACTACTGATGATTTTCACGAAAAAACTGTTCAGAAAATTTTCAAACAGTTGTATGACCAAGGAGATATCTATAAAGGGGAATACGAAGGTTTATATTGCGTGCCCTGTGAATCTTTCTTTACCGAAAGTCAGTTGGTAGACGGCAAATGTCCTGATTGCGGCAGAGAAGTAAAACCTACCAAAGAAGAAGCCTATTTCTTTAAAATGTCTAAATATCAGGACAAATTAATGGAATATATTGAAACTCATCCTGATTTCATTCAGCCTGAATCCCGTAAAAAAGAAATGGTAAACAATTTCTTGAAACCCGGTCTGCAGGATTTATGTGTATCCAGAACTTCTTTCAAGTGGGGTATCCCTGTTGAATTCGATCCCAATCACGTTATTTATGTTTGGATTGATGCTTTAACTAACTACATTACCGCATTAGGTTACGATCAGGAAGATGATACGCTGTATCAGAAATACTGGCCAGCTGATGTTCACGTTATTGGAAAAGATATTCTTCGTTTCCATACCATTTACTGGCCCATTATGTTAATGGCGTTAGGACAGCCCTTGCCGAAACAAATTTTCGGTCATCCCTGGCTGTTATCCGGTAATGATAAAATGTCCAAATCCAAAGGTAACGTAATGTATGCAGACGATTTGGTTCGTCATTTTACTGTTGACGGTATGAGATATTATCTCTTATCTGAAATGCCCTACGGAAACGACGGTACCATTACTTACGAAAATATTATCACCAAATTCAATTCCGATTTGGCAAATACTTTAGGAAATTTGGTAAACCGCAGTATTGCTATGGTGAATAAGTATTTTGGTTCTGTACCCACTCCCAGCGAAGAAACTGACTTGGATAAAGATTTAAAATCCTGCATTGAAAACACCATCACTGCGTACCGCAAAAAAATGGATGAATATAAAACCGCAGATGCATTGGATGCTATTTTCGAACTCATTCGCAGATGCAATAAATACATTGATGAAACTACTCCCTGGGTATTGGCAAAAGATGATGAGGGTAAAGAACGCCTAAAAACTGTATTGTATAATCTTCTGGAAAGCATCCGTATCATTTCAGTGATTTTAACTCCCTTCATGCCCGATACCGCAAAGGAAATTCAGCGTCAGATTGCTTGTACCGATGAATCCGTAGAATTTGGTAAAACTGTTTCCGAAATTACTTTAGAAAATCCCACTCCCATCTTTATGCGAATCGACGAAGAAAAGAAATTAAAGGAAATCGAAGAAGAAATTGCAGCTACCATTCCCGATGATACCATTCCCATGGCTCCTGAAATCGAATTTGACGATTTTACCAAATTGGATTTAAGAATCGCAACTGTATTAGAATGCGAAGAAGTAAAAAAATCCGATAAATTATTGCTGTTCAAATTAAAGGTTGGTTCCCAGGTAAAAACCGTGGTTTCCGGTATCAAAAAGCACTATAAACCCGAAGATTTAATCGGCAAACAGGTTGTGATGGTATATAATTTAAAACCTGTAAAATTAAAAGGCATTCTTTCTGAAGGTATGATTCTTTGTGCAGAAGACGGAGATATTCTGCAGTTATTAAAACCCTTTGAAGAAATCAAAGACGGCTCCAAAATTTATTAAAAACGATCATCTGGATATTGAAGGAGAATAATCATGAGAACAAAAAGTTTAAGTTTCCTCCTTGCAATTTGTATGATACTAGCTTTATTTGCAGGATGTACCGCTCCTAATACCAGTCCCACCGGAACCGTAGAAGAAAGCATTCCTGAGTTTTCCAAAGAAGAAATTTATAATGAGTTTTTAGAAGCGGATAAAATGTATTACAACTGGTTTGAACAACCCATATATTATGATGTGCCTGAAGATTATGATCATTATAATTGGCCGCCTTGTCCTATTAAGCATGATACTATCAAAACTCCGGAAGATCTGGAGCAGGAAATGCGAAAACATTTTAATGACAGAATGGTTTCCGTTTTTATGCAACGGCTGAATCCGAAAATGAAAGATGAAAAAATGTACGTGAATTTCGGATACAATATGGGGGATAGTGGAGAAATAATATCTCATAAATTTATACAAAATTCTCCAGCGGAATTTATATTGACTATAACGGTAGATTATTCAGCAAGCTCTGGTGAGAATGTAGATTATCAGATTCTTTGCGAATACCATGACAGAAACTGGGTGTTTTCAAATTACATAGAGGATATTGACGAATATAATGAAATTGTGAATTCCGAATATGCTGACGACTATGGAATTTACTATTTTTCTGAATGTGTAGGACCATACGCTAATGCACCATATCCCACAAAGGAAGAAGCAATGGAAATCGCGAAAGAGTTTTGGGATTGGGAACCATATAGGGAAAATGGTGAACTGGTAACACAGAAATCTACAACGATTACGCCTGGTCAGGATAAAAATGAATCTTTTTACACAATGTATTTACGGTGGTGGGTCGATGATCATTGGTCTACTATTGATTACCTCTATATCAATAAAATCACCGGTAAATGTACCCAGGAAAATGTAGATACTCTGGATTGGTCTGACGATGTCTATTCTGTAGATGATAAGAGCGACACCGAAACGCCGGATATCCCATTCAATGAAACTCACGACGTAGAGAAAACAGATAAACCGAACGATATTACAATTCCGGAAGAATCAAAAAAAGAATTGGACGAAATTCCTGTAGTAGAGTATTATGAAGTTACACGAAAAGATTCTGAAGTTGGAACAGTCGATACTTCTGAAGGTTTTGATGGTTCTGAAACGACTGTATTTCTTCCTGTTTCTGCTGAAATGGAACCTTATCAGGAAAACATCACTGCTTATTATCTGGAAGAGGATGGTACTTTAACAGACTTAGAATCACAGTTAGTAAGTATTGATGATACAAGTTATCTGGAAGTGAAAACAAACCGTGAAGGGATTCATCTGATTGCAGGGAATCACAACCGTGACAAGGCACTTGTCAAAATATTGCTGGTGGTTGTAGTCATTCTTCTGTTGGCGATTCTGGCAATTATCCTTTGGATCATGAATGCACAGAAAAAGCAAAAGAAAAGAGTGATGCAGATGTTAAATGACCACCCAAATCAGTTAAGAGATTTTCAAGGATAATTACACTGCTAAATTGAAAAAATTAGCTGTATACTAAAAAGTACAGAGGAGCACCTCTGTACTTTTTTACTTCTTGTCTTTTTTATTTCTCACCTTCGGAGGTCCGAAATTAAAAACTTCCTGATAGGATTCATATTCACCTTCATTTAACGGCGGTCGTGGTGTAATGCCAGTACATTCGGTAGAGGTAGAAGCGTCCATCAAATCGAAATCAAAAGATGCCTTTTGTTTGTTCTTTTTTCCCATTTTTTAAATTCCTTTTTTCTTTTTAGTATGAATCAAAGCTACATATTTTATGAATTTTTTAATCAAAAACTTGCTTTTTTTAATAGAATATTATATAATAAATTTGTATGAAAAATCTACACCATACTAAATAGAAAAAAAGGAGAATGATAACATGGCCCGATTTACTTTGCCTCGTGATTTATATCACGGTAAAGGTGCTTTGGAAGCACTGAAAAACCTGAAAGGTACCCGTGCGATGGTTTGTGTTGGCGGCGGTTCTATGAAACGTTTCGGTTTTCTGGATAAGGTATGTGACTACCTGAAAGAAGCGGGAATGGAAGTGGAAGTATTTGAAGGAATTGAACCTGATCCGTCTGTTGACACTGTAATGCGCGGTGCCGAAGCTATGGCTAAATTCCAGCCTGACTGGATCGTTGCAATTGGTGGAGGTTCTCCCATCGATGCTGCAAAAGCAATGTGGATTAAATACGAATATCCCGAAATTACTTTTGAACAAATGTGTGTAGTATTCGGTATTCCCGAACTGCGTAAAAAAGCACGTTTCTGCGCAATTCCGTCCACCTCCGGTACTGCAACTGAAGTGACTGCATTCTCTGTAATTACTGACTATGAGAAGGGTATCAAATATCCTTTAGCAGACTTTGAAATTACCCCGGATATCGCAATTGTGGATCCAGACCTGGCAGAAACAATGCCTCAGAAACTGACTGCTCATACCGGTATGGATGCAATGACTCACGCAATTGAAGCTTATGTTTCCACCGCAAACAGCGAATTTACCGATCCCCTGGCTATTTTTGCAATTAAAATGATTCAGGATGATCTGGTTGATTCCTACAACGGAGATATGACCAAACGTGCATCTATGCATAACGCCCAGTGTTTGGCGGGGATGGCGTTTTCCAACGCACTTTTAGGTATTGTGCATTCTATGGCACATAAAACAGGTGCAATCTTTGAGGATTTAGGCGCACATATTATTCACGGTGCTGCCAATGCAATGTATCTGCCCAAAGTAATTGCTTTTAACGCAAAAGATGAAACTGCAAAAAAACGTTATGGCGTAATTGCTGATTTTATGGGATTAGAAGGTGCAACCGATGATGAAAAAGTTGCAAACCTGATTAAATATCTGCGTGGCATGAATGATGCTTTGAACATTCCCCAGTGTATTAAAAACTATGGTGCAGACAGCTATCCCTGTGAACATGGATTCGTGTCGGAAGAAGTGTTCTTGGAAAGACTTCCCAGTATCGCAAAAAATGCAGTTGCAGACGCTTGCACCGGCTCAAATCCCAGAAAAATTTCTGTGGAAGAAATGGAAAAGCTGCTGAAATGTTGTTACTACGATACAGAAGTGGATTTCTAATGTAACAATCTTAAGAAGAAAGTTGTCTTTTTGTGACAACTTTCTTCTTTTTACACAAATAGAAATATTTTTTGAATTCTCAAAGTAACTTTTGTTCTATCTTATCGTATCATTTATAATGTAAGGTTCATATTCCATCAATATGATTCTTTAGTAGAATGGAAACTTAGACAAAAAATCACAAATACGCAGATGATTTAATAGTTAAAAAAATACAACTGTCGATTTGAACAGCAGTTGTATTTTTTTATATTTTTATATTGAAAATAATAGACTTCACACTGTTATCACGGATAAAATACACAAAAATGACGTTTTCTTTTTTTAGCATAGAACAGTATATATATTTTACAATAAAAAGACATTTTTTATCTTGAATTGACTGTTTGGGTCATTTATGATATAATAAGAATATCTGAATGCAAAGGAGAATTTATTATGAAAAAAGTATTTTCTTTGATTCTTTCAATAACACTGATTTTCTCTTCATTGGTAGTTTATGCAAATACCGGCAGTCAGTATCACTGTAGTGACTGGGCTACAAAATTCCTCAGAAAAGCAAATGTTTTAAATATTTTACGTGATGAAATTCCTGAAAATTTCTCAGAAGAAATTTCTCGGCAGGATGTTTGCGAATTGGTTGTAAAAACTTATCTTTCTGTTGGAAAATCAATGCCAAGCGAAATGGAGGAGCCATTTACCGATACTGATGATTTCTATGTGAAAAAAGCATTTGTGCTCGGTTTTGTAAACGGTGTTTCTGAAACGACCTTTGCTCCCGATATGCCATTAACCAGAGAACAAATGGCAACCATCATAGACCGTTTATTATTGGAACTTTCTGTAGTGGGAAGTGTCAATGAGGAAGTACATATTCAAGATGTTGATGATTTTTATCAAATTTCTGATTGGGCATTACCCGGCATGGAATATATGTACGGTGCAGGAATTATCCAAGGGGATAACAACAATCTGTTCCCAAAAGAAAATTTAACTGAAGAAGAAGCAATTACAATGCTTGTTCGCGCGTGTCATTTTATTGGTCATTATGTAAAACTGTACGAAGATACCACTGTTGATATTTTAGCTGAACTTGATATTGTTGACAAAGAAAAGATTACCAGTAATGACAGCTTATCAGTTTTTGATTTCTTTGTTATGATAGAGAAAATGAGAGGAAAATATTCTGATAATGCAACTGACATTTCTGATTGGTATGTGGGTGATACGCTAGCTTCTTTAGATGATCTTGAAGACAATACAAAGATGCTGTTACTCAGTCTATGTTATAACGGAAGAAATCAGATATTAGATTATAACGCAATTCCCAATTTACAATTAGATAAAAAAATAACAAATGCGGAAGCGTTGTTTTATATTTTACGGATGGTAGGGGATACCTATAGCTGTACAGACAGCACTTTTAATGGTTATGAAAATGATATATCAATTGAAAAAATATATGATGGTGCATATCAGAAAGGGTTAATTTCCTCTGATAGCACAGAAAATGCAGATTATCCGATTACCTATCAGCAATTATGCAAAATTCTACATAAAGCCTTATTTACAGAATTTTCTTCCGGTGGCTATGCCGGTGATTATATTGTTCGTTTATATGATGAATTGGTAAAAGAAAGTACATCCGAAGAAGAAAACGAATCCGAAATCAAAATCCAACAAGTTGAAATTCCTATTGCGGTAAAGATTCACGATGACTTATCTGTAAGCTGGACTTTACCGGAAGAATATCAGTTTATTTTAGAAAGTAAATATAATACCCGAATTGGAAATACTGTTTACGGTTCTTTTAAAACAGAACTTTCCTCAACTGATATGATTGAGTTTCTAAGCAGTGAGGAATTTTTTGGAAAATCAGCAATCCGTTGCACCTATACCAAATATGGAGCTGATACCGAATACTATTCCGATATTGATATATCAAATATCAAGTTTGTAGTAGAAGGGGAAGCCTTAATCCCAGATAAATATATCAGAGCAAATAGCAATACATGGATTGCGAAAGAACTGACTCTTTCTGATTCTCAGTTTTTTGAGGAAGGCTGTTATTATTTGATGACAGGCTACGAAAAAACTTATCGGAAAGAGGAGTATAATTGTGTTGATTACAAGTGCTTCGAAGCAGAAACCACATCTTCTGTGTATGTTGCTCCTAATAATTATAACTTTGGCGTATCCTACTTAGATGAAATTCATATTCAAAGAATCAAAGTAACAGGAAACAGTAAAGACGGATTTGTGCTGTATGTCACTCCCGAAGCAAATAAGGTGTTTGAAATCTGGCCATCAGAATAAATAACAAGTGTTTCTATATTAAATTAACTTTGTATAAATTTTATTTAATACAAAAAAACATTGGAGGATGATACAAATGGAAAAACTTTTTAAGCTCAAAGAGCATGGCACTGATATCAAAACTGAAATTATTGCCGGAATTACCACCTTTTTAGCAATGTCTTACATTTTAGCAGTGAATCCCGGTATGTTGGGAATTATTCCGGACGGTCCCGGTCCCGCTGCTATCTTTATGGCAACAGCAATTTCTGCAGCAATTGCAACTATTTGTATGGCTTTTTTTGCAAATTACCCCGTGGCTTTGGCATCCGGGATGGGATTGAACGCATTTTTCACATACACAGTTTGTCTTGGAATGGGATATTCCTACAAAGTGGCATTAACGGCCATTTTAATTGAAGGTTTCGTCTTTATGATTCTTTCCGTATTCAAATTCAGAGAAACCTTGGTAAACAAAATTCCGAAAAATTTAAAACTTGGCATCACAGCCGGTATTGGCTTATTTATCACAATTATTGCTTTAATCAATGCAGGTATTGTTGTAAACAATGATTCTACATTAGTAGGTTTAGGAAATTTAGGTTCCCCTCAGGTTGTTTTAGCAGTTGTAGGATTAATCATCATTGGAGCATTGCACCACTATAAATTAAAAGGCGATATTTTAATTGGTATCTTGGCAACATGGGTATTGGGAATCATTGCAGAATTAATCGGTTGGTATGTGGTTGATATTGAAGCAGGGGTATACTCTCTGATACCTTCGCTTTCTTGGGAATCCATCAAATCCAATTTTGCTGCTCCTGCGTTGTTCCAATTTGATTTTGCTTTTATTGCGCAGAACTTTATGTCCTTTGCTGTAGTAATGTTTACCTTTCTTTATACTGATATTTTTGATACCGTTGGTACTTTAATTGGTGTGGCACAAAAAGGGGACTTATTAGCACAAGATGGTTCACTTCCGAAAGCAGGTGGTGCTTTAATGGCGGATGCTGTTGGTACTGTTGCAGGGGCATGTCTTGGTACATCAACTGTTACCAGTTATGTGGAATCTTCTGCCGGTGTTGCTGCAGGCGGCAGAACCGGATTAACTGCGTTAACCACCGGGATCTTATTCTTAATCGCAATTCCTTTTGCTCCTATTTTCTTAGCAATTCCCGGATTCGCTACTGCTCCTGCTATGATTTTCGTTGGCCTTTTGATGCTCTCAAGTGTGACACAAATGGATTTTGAAAGTGATGTTGCAGATGCGATTGGCGGATTTCTGGCAATTGTAATGATGCCTTTTGCATATTCTATTGCAACCGGTATTATGTTCGCTGTTGTATCCTGGGTTATTTTAAAAATCTTAACCGGAAAAGCGAAAGATATTTCACCGATTATGTGGATTTCACTTGTTTTGTTTGCAATTTACATTTACACAACAATTGCATAAATCTGATTATAAAAAAATCCTGTAATTGTTAAATTACAGGATTTTTTATATTAATGTGTTTTTTGTGATATTTTGTTGATTTTTTTTTGAAAGAATGTTATAATCATAAAATGAAAACAAATTCTATAGGAGATATCATGATGATATATGATTTTATCAACCTAAAAAATAATCTGGAAAAAAAGGGGTATTTTGTTTCTGTATTTGATACAAAAGAAGATGCCAAAAAATACTTAAATGCTAACATTGACGGAAAAACCGTTGGAGTTGGCGGTTCTGTGACACTTCGTGAAATGGATCTGCTGGAAGCATTATCTACACACAACACAGTATATTGTCACGATAAAAAGCCGGAAAACCTGTCAGTTATGGAAACCAGAACCTTGGCAAGTCGGGCAGAAGTTTATATTAGTTCAGCCAACGCAATTTCCGAGCAGGGAGATATCATCAATATTGACGGAACAGGAAACCGTGTGGCTGCAACAACATATGGTCCCAATAAAGTTTATTTGGTAATCGGTTCCAATAAAGTTGCTCCTAATTTTGAAGCAGCGTTATTTCGAGCAAGAAACATATCAGCACCCTTAAACGCAAAACGGTTAAACCGTAACACACCATGTGCCAAAAATGCCGATAAGTGCTACAATTGTAATAGCCCTGAACGAATTTGCAGAGCTCTTTCTGTTTTTTGGACAAAACCAAGCGGTGCTGAATACGAAGTTGTTTTAGTGAAAGAATCATTGGGGTATTAACATGAAACTTGGAAAATACAGACATTTTAAAGGCAACGAATACGAAGCGCTCTATATTGCGAAACATAGTGAAACCTTAGAAGAAATGGTAGTTTACCGTGCTTTATACGGTGAATTTGGCATTTGGGTACGTCCGTTATCCATGTGGGAAGAAACTGTTATCCACGAGGGCAGGGAAGTAAAGCGTTTTACCTATATCGGAGAAGAGTAAGGAGTAAAAATGAATATTCAAAGAATCAATGAACTTGCAAAAAAATCCCGCGAAGTCGGTTTAACCGAAGAAGAAAAACTGGAACAGAAAAAACTGCGTGACGAATATATCGCAGCATTTCGCGGCAATTTAAAACAAACCTTAGACCAGACTTATATTATGGATGAACAAGGTAATAAAGTAAAACTGGGGAAAAAACAATAATTCCAGAAAGGCATTGTAACTGTTATGACCAAAAAAACTTTTATTATCCTTCTTAGTATTTTATACAGTTTTTTGATATGCGGAAGTGTTTCAGCTTCTTCTGCATCTGTTTGTAATACCGTATCCTATTGCTTTGATTATGCGGAAGAACCGAAAAATGCAGTAATGAAAATCCGATTGATATTACAGGGAGAAAAAGGTTCTCAAAATTCCTATGAACTGGATGCATATAAAGCGATTTATGAATTTGGGACAAACAAACTGTTGGATGTACAATATGAAACGCTTTTATTAGATAAACCCTTTCAATCTTCTCAGGAACATCGGCTTTCTGTGATTTTAGATCTTAATGATGTGGATGAAAAATTAGTGAAAACCAAAGTGATGTTATTTGATCGAAATAATGAGTTGAAGCCTATGGCTGTAACATCCGGTCGTACTAACGCATGGTCTTCACTTATAAATATTCCTGACTATTATTACGAAGAAGCACAAAGAGTTACCCAAAATATTTATAATTTATACGAAGAAAAAAGTGATCATAAGTTTTTGGGATTGGGGGTAATGTCCGATTCACATATCGGATTTGGGATTTCTGAAGAAGCAATGCTAAAAGAAAGTTTGTCACATGGGATTTATGCGTTAAATTCAGTGGGTCATGATATTGGTTGTGATTTTATAGTGCATTTAGGTGACACGACTTGGAAAAATAACATTGATTCTTACGATAGTTACTCCGGAAGTGTCTATACCACTGAGGCTTTTCAATTTGTTGCAAACTATCACAATTTCGGTATGCAACTGATTGGTAATCACGATCAAACCAATGATCATATCAGACAATGGACTGCAATCGGACAGTATAATCAATTTGATGAAACGGGTTTGAATCCAAAACGTTCCTATGGTTATACTGATCTTCCTGATAAAAAGGTAAGAGTGATTGCTTTAAATACTTGTGATTATCTGAATGGAACTGGTAGCTATGGAATTTCCTACGAACAACGTGACTTTTTAATGAAATCTCTTGATTTGTCTCAGAAAGAAGATGCTTCGGAATGGAAAATTCTGATTTTATCCCATATTCCTTTGGATTTTTACTATAAAAGTGCTAAATTTAACGATTATGACGTTACTAAAGATATTATAGGTATCTTAAAAGCATATGAAGAAGGTGGTTCTTATACCATTCAAGTTAATCCCCAATGGAAAACTATTCATGATGATACCATTTCCCAAAAGACGCTCACTTACAATTACGCTGGCCAAAATCAAGCGAAAATTATCGGAAATATTCATGGGCACTTACATAACGATTGCTATGGCACATTAGCTTATACCAATATGGAAGGGGAGCGATTTACTACCGATATTGTAAGAGTGTCTACTCCTAATACTGCTTTTTACGGAGCAAAAGCTACAGCATATCCAAATAACGGTGATTATGTTGCCAAAGAAATCAAAAAAGTAGCAAATACAGCAAAAGATACGTCGGTTACATTTTATATAATTGATTTAACTGATAATATTATTTATTCGTTTGCGTATGGTGCCGGTAACGATAGAGTTATTTCATATTAGAATCATTATTTATAAAAAAACTACCCTTAATCTGGGTAGTTTTTTTATATTGATGCTGGGGAAGTATTCGTGTTTTCTAAAAAGCTTTCTAAATACCTATCCAAAGAATTCAATAATTTACTCAACAAAATAAAAATTTTGTTTAAATTAGGGCGGTGTTTTACAGAAAAATTAAAAAGAAATCTCATATAAAGCTATTTTATTGTATTTACAATGGTTTTGATAGCTTTTATAATAACCTTTTGTTTGTCATTTACAAGCAAACAATTCTATTAAATCATTTTCATCAATTTTAGTTGTATCACCATTTCTCGAAAATTTTCAATATAATCCTATATCATACAAATATTTTCTGTGCGTGAGAATCGAATAGAAAAATTTTATATGATACCGAATAGACGCTTTGTATTTTCATTGGTTTCTCTGATAACCTGTTCTACAGGAATATTTCGAAGTTCTGCAATATGTTGTGCAGTATAGTTTAAATTGGACGAATCATTTCGGGTTCCTCGCACAGGCTCCGGCGACAGATACGGACAATCCGTTTCAATTAAATATTTATCTGCAGGAATCCATTTGGCAACTTCTTTTACATTTTTTGCATTCTTATAGGTTACAGTTCCTGAAAACGAAATATAATATCCAATCTTTACCAATTCCTTAGCAATTTCCAGACTTCCTGAATAACAATGAAACACACCATTGGTTTGGCATTTTTTTACAATTTCCAATGTATCAGCCATAGCATCTCTGGTATGAATTGCCACTGGGATTTGTAAATTTCTGGCAATTTCCATTTGTCGAATGAATACTTCTTTTTGTTGCTCTTTATCAATGTTATCATAATGATAGTCCAGTCCGATTTCACCCCAACATACCACCTTAGGGTCTTTGGTCAGTTCAATCAGCTCGGTTAGAGCATCTTCAGAACAATCTGCAGCATCACTGGGATGAAAACCAACTGCAGCATAACAAAAATCGTAAGTATTTGAAAATTGTACAGCACGTTTACTAGATTCTAAATTGTATCCTACATTGATAATTTTTTCCACGTTTTTCTGTTTTAAACCTAGTAATAATTCTTCACGGTCAATATCAAAACGTTCATCATCATAGTGACTGTGGCTATCAATAATCATGCAGTCTCCCCTGCCCTTTCTTATAAAATTTTAATGATTATGGCAAATTACAGCCAAAATCGGCGGATCATTTGGTTTGTTGGAATAATGATGAATAATTACATTATAATTGTGCTTATCTAACGTCTCCAAATAAGAAAGTACACTGTCCCGTTCTTCGTATCCGCTGTCACCGCCATGATAG
The DNA here is from genome assembly GCA_015068645.1 of Oscillospiraceae bacterium. Classification (NCBI taxonomy): domain Bacteria; kingdom Bacillati; phylum Bacillota; class Clostridia; order Eubacteriales; family Oscillospiraceae; species Oscillospiraceae bacterium. Next base: position 89,649 of record SVKD01000001.1, on the reverse strand, counting down.
ATACTGACTGCAATAATCCCCTCTTTATTCAGGTGTTTCAAAGCTGTTTGAATGGCAATAATTGTTGTATCAGGCTTGGTATGAAGTGCATGGTCTCCTTTTGGCAGATATCCTAAATTAAATACAAATGCATCAGCCATTTTGCAACCAAGGTATTTTTCCATATTTTCATGTCCGTCTTGAAATAATTGAACTCGGTTGGATAGGGATACATTTTCTAATCGAATTTTTGTGTTTTCGATTGCATCCTTTTGGATATCAAAGCCATAAACAAGACCGTTTTCTCCGACAATTTCTGCCAAAAAAAGAGTATCGCCGCCATTTCCGCAGGTAGCATCCACAACAAATGAACCTTCTTTTAAAAATTGTTTTAAATAAAAATGTGATAGTTCAACAGCGTTTTTTAGCATATTCATTTACAATCCTTACACAAAATCAAATAAGCTCATCTGAGGAGAATCGGGTAATCCTTTGGTGCAACCCATCTGGTCCATTTGTTCCAAAATAGTTTTGGATATTTTAGTACGATCCAACAAATCTTCTTTTGTAAAGAAATCTCCTTGTTTTCTCGCTTCTACAATAGTTTCTGCTGCCGTTTCTCCCAGTCCTTTAATTGCGGTAAACGGTAAACGCAATGCATTTTCTTCAATTAAAAATTTCGAAGAATCTGAACGGTATAAATCAACAGGCAAAAACTTAAAACCACGTTTCTGCATTTCATTACACATTTCCAAAATAGTCAGGATATTCTTTTCTTTGGCATTGGCATCCGGACCAATTGCTTCATATTCTTTGATTTTTGGAATTACTTTATCGCCAACCATAATGTCAGCATCAAAATCATCAGCCCTTACGGTAAAATAAGTAGCATAATAAGCTAATGGATGATGAACTTTATAATATGCAATTCTGAAAGCCATGGTTACATAAGCAACTGCATGAGCCTTCGGGAACATATACTTAATTTTCTTACAACTGTCAATATACCATTCAGGAACATCATGTTCACGCATAATTGCTTCCCATTCATCATTCAACCCTTTTCCTTTACGAACGCTTTCCATAATGGTAAATGCCGTTTTGGGCGGTAAATTTTTATAAATCAGATAGGTCATAATATCGTCACGGGTACAAATTGCTTCTTTTAAGGTTGTAGTGCCTGAATTAATTAAATCCTGAGCATTATTCAGCCATACATCTGTACCGTGAGAAAGCCCTGATATTCGAACCAGTTCTGAAAATGTGGTAGGTTTGGTATCCACTAACATCTGTCGGACAAATTTTGTACCAAATTCAGGTACACCAAAAGTACCAACCGTGGAGTTGATATCTTCGGCAGTTACACCTAAGGCGTCGGTTCCGGTAAACAACGACATGGTATCCTTGTCTTCCAGCGGAATGCTCTGTGGATCTAATCCTGTTAAATCTTTTAACATACGAATCATTGTCGGATCATCGTGTCCTAACAAGTCAAGCTTCAGCAGACAATCGTGTAAGTAGGTGTAAGCAAAGTGTGTGGTGACAATATCGCTGTTTGCATCATCTGCAGGATGTGCAATAGGACAGAATTCAAACACTTCATTTTCTTTTGGTACAATCATAACCCCACCGGGATGTTGTCCAGTTGTTTTCTTAACACCTTCACATCCTTTGGCAAGACGTCTCATTTCTGCAGAATGAACAGAAAGATTCTTTTCTTCTACATATTTTCTTACATATCCCATCGCATTTTTCTCTGCAATGGTAGAAATAGTTCCGGCACGGAACACATGGCCTTCGCCAAAAATTTCTTCGCAATATTTATGGATAATGGGCTGATAATCTCCTGAAAAATTCAAGTCAATATCAGGTTCTTTATCACCGTTAAAACCTAAGAAGGTTTCAAAAGGAATATCGTGACCGTCCTGTTTTAAGCGTCTTCCGCAATGAGGACAGTTTTTTTCCGGCATATCGTAACCTGAATTGTATTCGCCGTTCGTAAAAAATTCAGAGTATTTACAATCAGGATTTTCGCAGATATAATGTGCACAAAGTGCATTTACCTCAGTTATTCCTGATAAAAATGCAACAAACGATGAACCGACAGATCCTCGGGAACCGACCAAATATCCGTCCTGTAAAGATTTTTTTACCAATTTCTGCGCAATAATATACATTACTGAGAAACCATTTGTGATAATGGAATTTAATTCCTTATCCATTCGCTCACGTACCAACTGCGGTAAATCATCTCCGTAAATTTCTTTGGCTCTATCATAAGTCATTTGACGAAGTTCATCTTCGGATCCGGGAATGACGGGCGGGTGCTTTTCTTTGGGAATCGGAATAATCTCATCATCGCACCAATCAGCAATTAAATTGGGATTGTTAATTACAATCTCCTTTTTTGTTTCTTCATCCAGATACCAAAATTCCTCCAGCATTTCTTCGGTGGTTCTTAGGTATAAGGGAGCCTGTTTATCTGCATCCTTAAAACCGTGGCCATACATTAAAATTTTTCGATAAGCACTGTCTTCGGGATTTAAGAAATGAACGTCTCCGGTTGCCACAACAGGCTTCTCAAATTTTTTACCAAGTTCAATAATTTCTTTATTAAAACGAATTAAATCGGCTTGGGTGTGTTGGCCGTTGTCAACCATGAATTCATTATTTCCCAATGGTTGTACTTCCAAAAAATCATAAAAATTAGCAATTTTTTCAATATTTGCTTTTGAAGCACCACCACGGATTGCCTGATACAATTCTCCTGCTTCACATGCACTGCCGTAAATTAATCCTTCGTGCATAATTTGCAGTTCACTTTTTAACATACGCGGTCTTTTCTTATAATGAAGTAAGTTGGAATTTGTTACCAATTTATAAAGATTTAATAATCCTGTTTTATTTTTCACCAAAATGATACCGTGATACGGACGTAAATTTTCGGTGTTTTTTGTGAGCTTTGTATTCATTCCCCAAAGAGTTTCAATCCCTGCTTCTTTTACTTTTTCTAACAGAACAAGGAATATGCCATAAAGCGCTTCTGCATCATTTACAGCTCGGTGATGCCCTTCTAATCTGACATTGGTTTCCTTTGCTAAAGTATCTAGCTTATGGTTTCTTAAATCAGGAAATACTCTTCGAGCCAGATCCAAAGTATCTAAGTAACCGTTTTTCACAGGGATGCTTAACCGTTCACAAACAGCATAAATAAAGCTCATATCAAAATTTGCGTTATGAGCTACTAATACTGCATCCCCAACAAATTCCATAAATTTTGGAATTATTACCGTCTCATCCGGTTTATCAATCAGCATATCATCGGTAATTCCGGTTAATTGAGAAATTTCAGGAGTTAATTGTTTTCTCGGGTTTACAAATTCGGAGAAACGATCTACCACTTCCCCGTTTTTCATTTTCACCGCACCGATTTCGGTAATTCGTTCGGTTTCAGGAGAAAGTCCTGTAGTTTCTAAATCGAAAATAACATATTCGGTATCCAGGGACTTTTCATCTCCCTGATAAATTTCTGCTAAATCATCCAGTAAATAACATTCCACACCGAATAATAATTTAATATCTAATTTTTTCTTTTTAACATGCAAATAAGCTTCCGGATAAGCCTGAAGAACGCCGTGGTCTGTAATTGCGATGGCTTTATGTCCCCATTTTGCTGCAGCATCAATTAGTGCTTCCACATCTGAAACACCATCAACAGCAGACATTTTCGTGTGAAGATGAAGTTCTACACGTTTTTCTTCGGCATAATCCATACGAACTTCTTTCTCTTCCAGCATAATATCATAAGGATTAATCACAAAATCCCGCAAATACTTATCATACATTGTTTCACCGCGGATTTTTAAATATGATCCAACTTTTACCCTATCTGTAAATCCTGCATATTCTTCTTTGGTAAACAATTTTTTTATGGTAACAGATGATGTCCCGTCGGTTACATCCATATTGAGAGCCATAAAGCCATTTCTGGTTTCCCTGTCTTCCATATGAAAAACTTCTGCCATAATAATAACCCGACCGGTTTCAGAATTGAGCGAGGCTATTGATACAACATTCCCTTTAATTTCTTTCCCCATTACAATAGGGCTTTTTTTCTTTTCAGAAAGTTCTTTCAGCGTTTCTTCCATTTCGGTAGCAATCGTTTCACGAATACTTTCTGCACGCTTTTCAATGTACTCCTCAGGTTGCGCAAGAGAAACTTCAATGCCGTCGCGAAAAATGACGTCAATTTCTATCGAAAATTCTTCCAAAATCATTTTTTTGATTTCTTCTCCCACGCCGTTATGCAAAAGCAATTCAGCTCCGGTCCCCGCTAATTGAATTTCAAGAACTCCGTTGTGAAAAGTTGCAGACGAATTCTCTATGAACTGTTTGACACCGGGTATTTTCAAAGAAATGTAGGTTAAAATTTCCGAATAGTAGGCAGACGAAAACAAATCTTCCGGATAACGGACAAATAATTTGATAACAGATAACCCATAAGCTTCTCGAATACTTTTAGCAATATTAAAAATCAATTGTTTTGAAATAATCTGAGGGAAAAATACGATGGTTTCAATTTTCTTTTGTTCCTGATAAACTGTAAAATCCTGAAGTTTTCCTTCGGATAATAACTCTTTATATTTGATTACTTCCGGTGCTTGACCAAAAATTTCTACTAAATTCATAATTCCTCTCCAACCACATTTCGTTACCTTTTCAGTATAACACATTTCTTAGTAAAGTGCAATATTTTTTGAGGAAATTCATAAAAGAATGTATCGTACTTCGAACATAAAAAAACAGAGTAAATCGTTTTCATCGATTTACTCTGTTTCATTGATTATTTTATGTTTTCAAAGTGTTCTATTTCGTTTAATTTATAAGCTAATGTCATTAAACTATCAGATAGATGTACATTTACTAAAGCAACATTTGACGGAACCTCTACATCTAAATAGGAAAAATTCCAGATTCCTTTGACTCCCGCTTCTACGATATCATCAATCAGTTCTTTAACTGATGTTGCAGGAAGAGTCAGCATGGCAATTTTAATTTCATATTCCTGAATAAATGATGTTAAGCGATGAACAGGTTGAACGACTAAGCCGTTAATTTCGGTTCCGATTACATCGGGATTATTATCAAAAATGGCTTTGATTTTAAAACCTCGACGTTCAAAATTAGTGTAATTTGCAACAGCATGACCTAAGTTCCCTGCTCCGACTAAAACACAGGAAAGTTCTTGCCCCAAACCCAGTATATTACCAATTTCGGCATGAAGCACTTCAACATTATATCCGTATCCTTGCTGACCAAAACCGCCAAAATTATTCAAATCCTGACGAACCTGAGATGCGGTAATATGCATTCTTTGGGCTAACTCATTAGAGGAAATACGGTCAATATTACCTTCTAAAAGCTGAGATAAATGCCTGTAATATCTTGGAAGTCGTTTGATAACGGCTTCAGAAACTTTTTTTCTCTGTGTCATGTATTCATTCTACTTTCTATGTAAAAATCACATTTTTGCCACAGTATCCATAACATACTGAGAGAATTCAGCGCTAGTTGCACCGTCAGAACGACCGGTGATTACCACTTTCTTTTCAGTATACATACAGATATCTAATGCCTTTTCCAATTTGTTTGCTGCATCGGTGTAGCCGATATGAGACAAAAGCATTACACAAGCACGGAAAATAGAACAGGGATCTGCATAAATATCCCTGCCTTCTTTCACCATACGAGGTGCAGAACCATGGATAGCTTCAAACATTGCATACTGTTTCCCTAAATTGGAAGAACCAGCGGTTCCAACCCCGCCTTGGAATTCGGCAGCTTCATCTGTGATAATATCACCATATAAGTTGGGAAGAATCATAACCTGAAAGTCTTTTCTTCTCTTTTCGTCAACAAGCTTTGCTGTCATAATATCAATATACCAGTCATCCACTTCAATTCCCGGATAATCTTTTGCAATCTCGTTGCAGATTCTTAAGAATTTACCGTCGGTTGTTTTGATAACATTTGCTTTTGTAACGATAGAAACTCTAGTTTTCCCATTAGCTTTTGCATAGTCAAAAGCTGCTTTTGCAATTCTTCTTGTTCCTTCTGTTGTTGTCACACAAAAATCAATTGCCAAATCCTCATCAATCTCAATGCCGTCAGATCCAACTGCATAAGAACCTTCTGTGTTTTCTCTGAAGAAAGTCCAATCAATTCCCTGTTCCGGAACTTTTACAGGACGAACGTTAGCAAATAAATCCAGTTCTTTTCTCATTGCAACGTTTGCACTTTCTACATTCGGCCACGGATCACCTTTTCTGGGAGTGGTGGTAGGTCCTTTTAAGATAACATCACAGGATTTTAATTCTGCTAAAGTGTCATCAGGAATTGCTTTATTTAATTCTGCACGGCGTTCAATTGTTAAACCGTCAATTACTTTAAATTGAACCTTTCCTTTTTCAACTTCATCTTTTAATAAAAATTCTAAGATTTTATGACCTTCTCCGGTAATTCTGGGGCCAATACCGTCACCACCACAAACACCGATTATAATTTTATCAAGCTTGGTAAAATCTTTAAAATCTCCTGCATTATTAATTCTTTCAACTCTTGCTAACTGTTTTTCTAAAATCTTTTCGAATTTTTCTTTTGCAATCTGAATTTTATCCATTTTGTTTACTCCTTTTTTTATTTTAAGTTATGCATGATTTTTGGTGAAATTCAACAATCCACCGTCAATCAACATTTCGCGGTCTCTTTCGGAAAATTCCTGAATCAACGGAATTTCTTTGTTTTTTGTTTTGTTAAATAATACAATCGCAGTATCGTTTGCAATTGCAGATTTGATATCTTTTAATTCTAATTCATCATTTAAATCAATGCAATCGTAATCAGCTTCATTTTGGAATGTGAGCGGAACAATCCCTGCATTGATTAAGTTTGCTTTATGAATTCTTGCAAAGGATTTGGTGATAACCGCTTTTACTCCTAAGTACAACGGTGCTAATGCAGCATGTTCTCTGGAAGAACCCTGACCGTAATTCGCACCACCGATAATGATGGATTTTTTCATTTCTAATGCTCTGTCGTGAAATCCTTCATCACATACTGCAAAACAGAATTTGGAAATCGCAGGAATATTAGAACGTAAAGGCAAAATTTTTGCACCTGCAGGCATAATATGGTCAGTGGTGATATTGTCTCCCACTTTTAAACTTACTCCTGCAATAATACTGTCTTCCAACGGTTCAGATGTGGGGAAGGGTTTAATGTTAGGCCCTCTTAATACTTCCACGGAATCCATGTCTGCTTCTGCTACAGGAGGAACAATCATATTATCATTGATAGTAAATACTTCAGGCAATTTGAAATCAGGCATGTCGCCGATTTCTCTGGGGTCAGTCAGGTAACCGTTGATTGCAGAAATCGCAGCCATTTCGGGAGAAACCAAATAAATCTGACCGTCTTTTGTACCGGATCTTCCTTCAAAGTTACGGTTAAAGGTTCTTAAAGAAATTCCTTTGGAGTTGGGAGACTGTCCCATACCAATACAAGGACCGCAAGCACTTTCTAAAATTCTTGCACCTGCATCAATTAAAATGGATAACGCACCATTTTCTGCCAGCATATTTAATACCTGTTTGGAACCGGGTGCAATTGCTAAGGAAACATCAGGATGCACGGTTTTTCCTTTTAAGATATGAGCAACTTTCATCATATCCAGTAAGGAGGAATTCGTGCAAGAGCCGATGCAAACCTGGTCAATTTTCATATTACCGATTTCTTCCACGGATTTAATATTATCAGGAGAATGCGGACAAGCAGCCAGCGGTTTTAATTCAGATAAATTGATAGTGATCACTTTATCGTAAACCGCATCTTCGTCTGCTGCTAACGGAGTGTAATCTTCTTCTCTTTTTTGAGCTTTCAAGAATGCCTTGGTGATTTCATCAGACGGAAAAATAGAAGTGGTTGCACCTAGTTCTGCTCCCATATTGGTGATGGTAGCACGTTCCGGAACGGAAAGTGTTTTCACACCTTCTCCGGCATATTCAATAATTTTACCGACGCCGCCTTTTACGGAAAGAATTCTTAATACTTCTAAAATAACGTCTTTTGCACTTACCCAAGGGCTTAATTTTCCGGTTAATTCCACTTTCACAATTTCAGGACAAACAATATGATATGCACCACCGCCCATGGCAACAGCAACGTCCATACCGCCTGCACCAATTGCAATCATACCGATACCGCCACCGGTGGGTGTGTGAGAGTCGGAACCAATTAAGGTTTTACCGGGAATGCCAAAGCGTTCCAAATGAACCTGATGACAAATACCGTTACCGGGACGGGAGAAATAAATGCCGTGTTTTTTACAGATACTTCCGATGAAACGGTGGTCGTCGGCGTTTTCAAAACCTGATTGCAGTGTATTATGATCAATGTATGCAACTGATTTCTCAGTCTTTACACGTTTTACGCCCATAGCTTCAAATTCTAAGTAAGCCATAGTACCAGTTGCATCCTGAGTTAAGGTCTGGTCAATACGAATGGCAATTGCGCTTCCTCGTTTCAATTCACCTTCAACCAGATGCTCTTTTAATATTTTTTCTGCAAGTGTGTAACCCATAATAATCACCGCACCTACCTGTAAAAAAACAGATAGCCTTTCTATTAAATTCTAAAAATACACATAATGGTATATTTTATCATAAAAAGAAATGAAATGCAAGGCTTTAGTTAAAAAAATAACAATTTTTTAGTGCTTTTTTTAAAAATAAGAATCACGAAGAAATATAAACGTTAATCATTTCAAAAAACACAAAAAAAGGCTTACTATTTATTCATAGTAAGCCTTAAAATACAAGAAAGAGGTTTTATTTCACAATATATTTTTTAGTCAGGTCCTGAGCTTCAGCTTCTTCACCACTAATCATAATTGTGAATTTAATGTTAAACTGATTAGACAGTTTTTCTAAGTAAGGAATCACTAAATCAGCGTCTTTTACAGAAGATTTCATAATGGTTGTTAAGCTATCAATAAAGATGTGAGTTACATCAAAGTTCATAGAAATCAAACCACATAAGAAACCATATAATTCCCCTGCTCCGTTAATTTCAAAATCAGATGCATTGATTAATCTTGCATCACGGGAAATGCTTAAATTATAGCGATCGTCTTTTACGATACAAACCACGTTACCGTGCTCGTTTTCAACCGCTTCAGCTACCCAAGAGATTAAGGTTTTGGATTTGCCGGTTCCTTTGGGGCCAATTAACACTTTAATCATAATGAAAATCCTCATCGTTTTAAGGTTTCCCTTAAAAACCCTTTCTTCAGTTATTTATGCCGGATACAGCTGATTATTTATTCTATCAGCAATATCTGAAGGAAAAACAATATAAAATTATTTTTCCTAAAATAAGTATATCATAATCAATAAAAAAATGCAAGTGTTTTTTCGCAATATTTTTCGTTACTTTTTTGTTACATTTACAAAGAATTTATTCTGGCTTCCAGTTCCGCTTTCATATCCTGATAACCATCTTTGCCCAAAAGCGCAAACATATTTTTCTTATACACTTCTACACCGGGCTGATCAAACGGATTTACACCGAGCATATAACCGGAAATTGCGCAGGCTTTTTCGAAGAAATAGAATAAATAACCAAGGTTGTATTCGTCTTTTTTCTCCATGGAAATTACGATGTTGGGAACACCGCCGTCATAATGTGCCATCAAGGTTCCCAAGAACGCTTTTTTATTGACATAATCAACAGTTTTACCTGCTAAGAAGTTGAGTCCGTCCACATTGTCGGGGTCTTCAGAAATCGTAATGTCAGTGGTGGGATTTTTTACTGTAATAATCGTTTCAAACAGATTTCTTAAGCCTTCCTGCACATACTGACCTAAAGAATGTAAGTCGGTAGAGAAATTCATAGAAGTGGGTAAAATGCCCTTCTGTTCTTTTCCTTCGCTTTCCCCAAATAATTGTTTGTACCACTCGGAGAACATCACCATAGCAGGTTCATATGAGACTAAAGTTTCCACATTTTTTCCTTTGCGGTATAACAAATTACGGGTAACTGCGTATTTTAAACAATCGTTTTCGCTGATATTGGTGCACTTATAATCGTTCATTGCATCATAAGCACCTTGCATCAAAGCATCCAAGTCAGCACCTGCGCAAGCGATAGGAAGAAGACCAACAGCAGTTAATACAGAAAATCTTCCGCCTACTACGTCAGGCACAACAAAAGTTTCGTACCCTTCTTCTCTTGCTAAATTGAGAAGAGTTCCCTTATTGGCGTCAGTAGTAACGTAAATTCGTTCTTTTGCTCCTTCTTTGCCATATTTTTTCTCCATCAGGTCTTTAAACAGACGGAATGCCAAAGCAGGTTCGGTGGTAGTACCGGATTTGGAAATGACGTTAATGGAGAAATCTTTTTCTTCCATCAACTGTAACAAATCGCTGTGATACTCGGAACTAATAGTATTTCCTGCAAAGAAAATCTGCGGAAACTCTTTGGTTTTTACATTATATAAAGGACCGTTTAAAAACTCAATTGCTGCTCTTGCGCCAAGATAAGACCCGCCGATGCCGATGGTAATCAACGCATCAGACTGTTCTTTGATTTTTTTTGCAGCTGCTTTAATGCGGGAAAATTCTTCTTTATCGTAAGTTGCGGGTAAATCCAGCCATCCCAAAAAATCATTTCCAGGACCGGTTTTTGCATGCAATAAATCAATTGCTGCTTTCGCCTGATAAGAAATTTTATCAAACTCGGTGGCATCCACAAAACCTTTTGTTTTGGAAAAATCAACTGTTAATTTGCTCATGGTAGTAAAATCCTTTTCATTTGTTTTATGTATTCAAGTTAAAAACTTAATAAGAACTGCATCCTAACGTATCGTCATTATAAATCCAGTCACGAACGTGAACCGTGGTAAATTCATCTTTAGTGTTTCTGACAATCACCCACTCAATCCCGGCATTGATAATAAGACGCTTGCACATCGCACAGGGGTTGGCGTTTTTCACATAACTACCGTCAGCCATTTCTTTACCTACCAGATAAAGCGTGGCACCAATCATATCGGAACGTTTTGCACTGATGATACAGTTAGCTTCAGCGTGAACAGAACGGCAAAGTTCATACCGTTCCCCTCTGGGAACATTTAGGTTTTCTCTGACACAGCTTCCTAAATCTGCACAGTTTTTTCTGCCTCTGGGAGCACCGGTATATCCTGTGGAAATAATTTCGTCATTCTTCACAATAATGGCACCAAAATTACGTCTTAAACATGTACCTCTTGTTACAACTGCTTCCGCAATATCAAGATAATAATTCTGTTTGTCTTTACGCTCCATAGATATACCTCCTTAAAATTTTATTTGACACATATTATACTATAAAAAAATTCCTTTGGCAAGATAATTTTTAAATTTATTTCAATTTTTTGTATTCTTTTTCGGCGTGGAATAACAAGCATTCTTTTTCGTTAGAAATTTCACCATCTATCACCAAATCAAGGATCTTTTTTAAAATTTCTCCAATTTGTTTTCCACTGGGAATACCCAGAGCAATCAAATCATTTCCCGATATGGCTAAATCTTTTAATAAAAAACAAGCATCTGCTTCCAAAACCTTGAAAAACACCATTTTAATTTCCTGAATTTTTGTCAGTTTTTCATCAGAATGAATGGTAGATTTTGCATCTGCTTCTTTTACAAAAAGCAAACGTTTAAACTGTTCCTGTCCGATTTTATTGAGCCACCGTTTTACTGATTTTTCTGTAGGTTCTATTTGTGCATCATGATATTTTACCAATTCTGTTACCACCTCAACGGTGTTCCCATCAAATCTCATTTGTTTTAAGATGTTGCAGGTAATCTCTGCACCCACCGAGGAGTGAGAATAAAAGTGCCCTGCCCCATTTTCGTCTTGAAAGAATGTTTTTGGCTTTCCGATATCGTGAAACAACACTGCCAGACGAACCAAGATATCTTTTTCTGATAAAGCAACACTCTTTATCGTGTGCGTATATACATCATACATATGATGAGGACTTTTTTGATGAAAATCAAACATCGGTGAAAGTTCGGGAATTATTTGCCCGAAAATATCACGATAATCTAAAAGAATATTTTCTGCATATTCCCCCAACAGTAATTTTTTTAATTCCACAATAATACGTTCGGGTGCAATTTTTAAAAGGAATTCTTTCGTTTGAAACATTGCTTTTTTGGTTTCGGGAGCAATTGAAAAGCCGTAGGTTGCAGCAAATCGAAGTCCTCTCATAATCCGAAGAGCATCCTCTGTAAACCGTATTTTGCTATTGCCTACACATCGCAGTTTCTTGTTTTGTAAATCCTCCTGTCCTCCGAATAAATCAACAAGACCTTCTTTCGGATGATATGCCATCGCATTGACCGTAAAATCGCGGCGGGCAAGGTCCTCTTTGATATCTGATACAAATGTTACTAGTTCAGGATGACGACAATCTATGTAGTTTCCGTCTGTGCGGAATGTGGTAGTTTCATAGGATTGATGATTGAGACGAACCGTTAAAGTTCCATGTTTTAATCCGGTTTCAATGATGTGATACCCCGAAAAGCATTCTTTCATCTGTTCAGGTAAAGCAGATGTGCAAATATCCCAATCTCCGGGTTTTAGTCCTAAAAGGCAATCACGAACACAACCGCCTACCACGTAGGCGGAATGTCCGGCATTTTTTAATTGTTCTAATAAAGATAAAACCTCTGTTGGAATATTTATCATATCATAAACTCCTAAGGCAAAATTAAAAAAGAGAAATTTGCTTGATAAAAATTACGGAAGGGTATGCCCTGCTGCACGGTAAATCTGATACCATTGGTCACGGGATAATACAACATCCGCACCTTTGCAGATTTCTTCCAAACGAGACGGATTCATAGTACCCGCAATTAACTGCATATTAGCAGGATGACGAAGAATCCAGGAAGCTGCAACACCGGTTTTGGTGATACCGTATTCTTCTGCGATTTCAGCTAACTTTTTATTTAATTCAGGAAAATCTTCGTTATCAATATAACTTCCACCGAAAAATCCGTGCTGAAAGGGCGACCACGCCTGAATGGTAATGTTTTTGATGCGACTATATTCTAAAAATGAACCATCGTGCATCACGGATTCTGCGTTTTTCATATTCACATTCATGCCCGAAGTTACCAAACCTGCTTCGGTGACCGAAAACTGAAGCTGATTGATGATAAGTGGTTGTTTGACGGCAGTTTTTAGCAGTTCCATCTGCATCATATTTTGATTGGAAACACCAAAATATTTTACCTTTCCGGAAGTTTCCAGCTGATTGAAAGCCTCTGCCACTTCTTCAGGCTCCATTAAGGTATCGGGACGGTGTAACAGTAATACATCTAAGCAATCCACACCAAGACGGGAAAGAATTCCATCTACCGACTTTAAGATATGTTCTTTGGAAAAATCAAACTGACCGTCGTGAATGGAACATTTGCTCTGAATCCAGATTTTTTCACGAACACCGGGGTTTCTTTTTAAATATTCTCCGAAAAAGCGTTCCGACTTCCCCACACCATAAATATCCGCATGGTCAAAGAAATTAACGCCATATTCTAATGCAGTATCCATAATTGCATCCACACGCTTTTCATCTAAGTCACTCATTCTCATGCACCCAAGCGATACCGCCGATGCATTGATTTGATTTCCAATAGTAATATTTTTCATATTTGTACTCCTTTTATAGTTGTTTTATTTAGACTCGTATCACGTCAAGACAAAAAATTATTTCTATTGTTCATTACAATTTTTTCGTTCAATTCTGATACATAATATTTTGTTTTTTCATTAAAGGATAGCTGATAAGTTCGTATCCCTCCAAATTCTCTTTATACATATCTACGGCACAAATCTGAGCGTTATCATAAGTGGTATAGTAATAAATACCGCGGTCAATGTTGCAACAAGAACTGTAATGAGTAATTTCATATACATCTTTTGCCAGCTCCACGCATCCACGTGGCATTTCCACCGATTTTAAAATATGAAAAAACTGACTGACACTTTCTTCTTCGGAATCGCTTGATACAGAATTTAATTTCACAAAAGAAGCTTTCACAAATCGGGACATAGAAGATGCATCACCCGGCAATCCTATCGCTCCCATTCCGCGGGAATATTTTTCCAGTTCTAAGTTTTCGTCATTTGTAAAGGAATTTTTTGGTGTTCCTTTGGTAAGCTGCATATAATTATTTAAGTTAAATAACTGATAATCAAATGTGGGATTATTGGTGAGTATTCCAACGGGATTCTCATAAATTTTGATACCTGATTTTACGGATTCCAAAGTGATGGAACGTTCTTTGTCAGAAATTAACCAATGAAGCGGTGATAATGGAAGTTCATCGCTAAAATTTTCATCGAGAAGATTGATTGTTCGGATAAGCTTTTCAGCGTCGACCACAGTTGCACATTGTCCTAACAACCAGGGGATCAGTTCGAAAGGAGTCACATTGTCTTTACCGTCACAATATGGTTTATAACCTGCATTTTCAGGAAAATTCAATCCTGCAATACAGAGACCTTTCTCATTGATGGCATCATAGTACAACGGATAATTTTTGGAAACATACGCCATACCGATAATAGCATAATGACTTAGTATTTTTCCCATTTTCCGAAAATGGAACGCGTAATTTCTAGGGGTAACGGTAACTGTTTCCTGATAAGAATATTCCAAATCTAAATTCCTGCCAAAATAATGGTCTTTTGTTTTGTAGGTAACAGCGGTACACATATCCGATACGCTCCTCATTACAGAATTAGTTTTAGTATCGACAGACAACTATAATTCTATTATTATTTTATCATAATAACTCCCTAATGTCAAACAATGAAACAAAAAAGCAGATTCTTCTTTTTTCGGGAAAAATCTGCTTTTTTGATCACGGTTTACGGATAAACAAGTTTAAAACAAGTGCCACAAATGTCAGAGCAAGAAGCATAATAAAAGGCATAATGTATGCACCGGATGCTTCCAAAACAGTGTTGGATGCCGTGGCGATAAAAGAACCAACCATAACGGTAAAAGTCATAATTGCCATATTGTTTGGAAAATGCTTCATACCATAAAAGGAAGAAGTGCACGCGGCAGTAATGGTGGGACAGGCACCGTATGAAATCCCTGTCAGACAAAGACCAATGATACAAAGCCACAGATTACCGGAAGACACCGCAAACAAAGTAACTGCGGCAGCGCCAATCGTTAAAATATTTGCGCAAAGCATTGTTTTTCTGCGACCAATCACATCAAAGATTGCACCTGTAAGGATTCGTCCGATTCCGTTGCATACAGACAACACTCCTACCAAGGAAACTGCTAAGGATTCAGGAGCTTGAACGGAAAGTGCTAAGTCTTTTGCAAAACTAATTACAGAACTACCCACTGCAGCCAAGAAAGAAATGGTAATAAATGCCATCCAAAAAGACGGTCTTTTTAGCATCTGCAAAGAGGTGTATTCCTGTTTTTCAAATGTTTCGGCTTGTGTGTTTTTATTAGCTTTTGGTGTGGGTAAAATGGTATCGGCAGAAGGTTTTTTCAGTAACAGTCCCGCCAAAGTTAAAATAATAAAAATGGAAACCCCTAATGCCACATAAGTCATACGCCAACCAACGGTACTTTTAAACATTGCATCTGCCACATTCCCTAATACCAATGCAGATGCTCCAAATCCCATCATCAGACAACCGGAGCAAAGTCCCTTTTTGTCAGGAAACCAGACGCTCACTGTGGCAATCGAAACGTTATAGGCAATTCCGATGCCAAGACCTGCCAACACACCATAGGTAAGATATAACATCACAACTGACACGTTCTGCAAAGCAGCAGTCAGGAAAAATCCTGCAGCAGACAAAACTCCTGCCGTAATCAGGGCAACTCTGTGTCCCGCCCGTTCTGAAAGTCGTGCACCAAGCAAACCGCCAACGCAGAAAAAGGTCATTGCCAGAGTAAAGCAAAGAGCAAGATCGGATGGACCCCATCCGAATTCTGTGGATAAGGGCGATTTTAAAATAGACCAGGCGTATAGCACTCCTGCAAACAGCATAGCAACCACACCAACAATCATATAAAACCAGCGAAGGTAGAGATTTTGTTCTTTTTTCATTGTTTTGTTCATAAAATTTTCCTTTTCATAAAATTTTGTACTTAGATATTATAGTATATATTTTTTTAAAAATCAAGTGTGTTGGAAGAAATATCAAAAAGATTTAAAAAGCCATCGTATTCTGATTTGTCATCTGATTTTTTGATTTATAAGTTCTTTTTCCCAAGTTTTGTTATGGAACCTAATAACATTCCTACCGATGATACTACTAAATACCAGACAGAATGTACCAGTGCTGATTCGTTATAATAAAGAAAAACTGAAGGAATAAATATTATTGCCGTTACGAAGGGATAGAAAAATCGAATCTGATGGGTGGAAACACAACCAATCACCAAAGAAAGCAAAAATGTGGCTGAAATAATAAAAAGTACCATTTCGATTGCATTGGTGGGACCTAAAAATAACGGGAAAATATAAAATAAAAATAATTGAAATCCTAATATAATCATTTCAAATATAAATTTTTTCAATTTGATTTTAGCCTCCTTCCGCATATTCTTGACATCCCCTCATATTAAATCAGAATCAAAATTGATCTGTTACTGTCTAAGATATGATTATTTTACCACAGTGCAGTTTCAAAGTCAAATATTGTGATAAAAAACGCAGATTTTATGAAAAAATCTGCGTTTTTTTGTTTTTATTAGTCACCGAAACAAGTACCGATAGCTTTCGCAGCTTGTACCAGTTCCCCGTTGGGGTCTACGGCTTTATTAGCACCGATAACATCTTCTAAGGAAGCGTAAGTCATCTGGTTGTCTTTTAAACAAACCATATTGCCGAATTTTCCTGCCATTGCAAGTTCCACGGCAGCCACACCGTAACGGGTGGACAGAATTCTATCTGCAGAGGATGGTGTTCCGCCTCTCTGAATATGTCCCAAAATGGTAGCACGAGCTTCCAAACCAACCATCTGTTCCAAGTCTTCTGCAACTTTTTGTGCAACACCGCCCAGACGAACCGGGTCAGGACTGTTTTCAATTACTTTTTGAATCACCACTTCACCGGTAATGGATTTTGCTCCTTCTGCAACTGCCACAACGGAAAATTCTTTTCCTTGGGCAATACGTTTTTTGATATGTTCTGCCACTTTATTGATATCGTAGGGAATTTCGGGGATTAAGATAACGTCTGCACCCCCTGCAACCCCTGAGGATAATCCTAAGAAACCTGCGTATCTTCCCATAATTTCTACAGTGATAATTCTGTGGTGAGATTCTGCAGTGGTATGAATTCTGTCAATCGCATCGGTTGCAACGCCCACAGCGGTATCAAAACCAAAAGTGGTATCAGTGGAAGATAAATCGTTATCAATGGTTTTTGGAACACCGATTACAGGAACGCCTAATCTTGCGAAATCACGTCCGCTGGTTAGTGTGCCGTCGCCACCGATAATAATCATGGCATCAATGTTATTCTTTTTGATATTTTCAACACCCACAGAAGAAACGTCTTTTTTCACCATGTTTCCGTTTTCATCGGGTACTAAGTAATCAAATAAATTATCTTTATTGGAGCTGAATAAAATAGTACCTCCACGGTGCAAAATCCCCGAGGTGTTTTCCAATGTCAGTTCCAAAGTCTGATTTTCATACAAACCTTTATAACCGTTCTTAAAGCCGACAACGCTCATACCGTACTTCTCAATAGCTGTCTTTACTACTGCGCGAATGACCGGATTTAAGCCGGGACAGTCTCCGCCGCCCGTTAAAATTCCAATACGTTTCATAGGAACTCCTTTTAGTGCCGTATCAGTTTAAGATACATATTTTATTTTTTAACCTCTTTATTTTACATTATTTTTCGGAAAAAATCAATAGTTTTTGATAAAATATTAAAGGATGTCCTGTTTGATGACTTTTCTATCAATATTCTGTCTGTATTTTCTTGACAATAAAGTGAAAATCGGATAAAATAAAAGGTAAGATTATTGTAAGGAGCCCGAGATTATGAACATCATCCAAATGTTATCCCAAGAATTTTCCATTCAGGAAAAATACATACAGAATATTGTTAATTTGATTGACGAAAAAAATACCATTCCTTTTATTGCCCGTTACCGAAAAGAATTAACTAATTCCTGCGATGACCAGGTATTGCGTGACATTTTTGACAGACTTACTTATCTTCGAAATTTAGAAGAAAGAAAGCAGGAAATTATCAATTCCATCACCGAGCAGGAAAAAATGACCGACGAAATCTTAAAAGATATCGAAGCGGCTACAACTCTGGCAAGACTGGAGGATATTTACCGTCCGTTCAAACAGAAAAAGAAAACACGTGCTTCTATGGCGAAAGAAAAAGGACTTACTCCGCTGTATGAACGTATGATTGCGCAAGAAGATAAAACCGGAGACGTTTTGGAAATTGCCAAAGAATTTGTAACAGAATCGGTAGAAACTCCGGAAGATGCTTTGCAGGGTGCTATGGATATTTTAGCAGAGGACGTGAGTGATAATCCTGCTTGCCGTGATAAAATTCGTAAAATTTACAATAAATCCGGACTTATCAGCACTGTTGCAAAAGAAGAAGATGCAGAATCGGTTTATCAGATGTACTATGAATATTCCGAACCCGTGCATAAAATTCCCTCTCACCGCATTCTTGCCATTAACCGCGGTGAAAAAGAAGATATGCTGAAAGTATCTGTAGTAATTGATGAAGAAAGCTGTCTGAAAGTATTGGAAGACGAATATTTAAAATATGAATGCATTTGGACAAGCTATGTAAAAGATGCCATTGCAGATGCTTATAAACGTCTGATACACCCCTCTTTAGAACGTGAAGTGCGTTCTCTGTTAACCGATATGGCATCCGAGCAGGCAATTAAGATTTTCGGTCTCAATTTAAAAGCACTGCTCATGCAACCGCCAATTAAAGGAAAAGTGGTGTTAGCGGTGGACCCTGCATACCGTACCGGCTGCAAAATTGCTGTCTGTGACCAAACAGGAAAAGTGCTGGATACCACGGTGATCTATCCCACTCCACCCCAAAATAAAATTGCAGAAGCAAAAATCACATTAAAGAAACTGATTGAAAAACATCAAGTTGAAATTATTTCTATCGGAAATGGTACTGCTTCCAAAGAATCCGAATTATTTATTGCAGAACTGATTTCTGAAATTGAGCGTCCTCTATCCTATATGGTGGTATCCGAAGCAGGAGCTTCCGTGTACTCTGCATCCAAATTAGGTGCTCAGGAATTCCCTGAATTTGATGTTTCCTTAAGAAGTGCGGTATCTATCGGCAGACGTCTGCAGGATCCGTTATCCGAACTGGTAAAAATTGACCCCAAAGCAATCGGCGTAGGGCAGTATCAGCATGATATGCCGCAAAAACGACTATCTGAGGCGTTGCTTGGCGTCGTAGAGGACTGCGTAAATAAAGTTGGTGTAGACTTAAATACTGCTTCCCCGTCCTTATTGGAATATGTGGCAGGACTTAGTGCATCCGTCGCAGGAAACATTGTAAAATACCGTGAGGAAAACGGAGCTTTCAATTCCCGCTCTCAGCTTTTGAAGGTTCCCAAACTCGGTCCGAAAGCATACACCCAGTGTGCAGGTTTCTTACGAATCCCTGACGGCAAAAATGTGCTGGATAATACAGGCGTGCATCCCGAAACCTACGATGCCTGCAAAGAAATTTTAAGCCGTTTTTCTTACGACTTAACCGATGTGGCAAAAGGAAATATGGGAGAGCTCTCCGTTAAGATTGATGGCTATGTTGCAAAAACATTGGCAGAAGAATTAAACATTGGTCTTCCGACCCTAAAGGATATTGTAAAAGAACTGGCAAAACCCGGACGCGATATCCGTGACGAATTACCGCCTCCCCTTCTTCGTAAAGATATCCTGGATATCAAGGATTTGAAGGAAGGAATGGAAGTAACCGGTACCGTTCGTAACGTGGTTGACTTCGGTGCATTTATTGATTTAGGTGTGCATCACGACGGATTGGTACATATTTCTCAGATTTCCGATAAATTTATTCGTCATCCTTCGGAAATGTTATCAGTCGGTCAGGTAGTTACCGCAACAGTACTCTCGGTAGATTTATCCAAAAACAGAATTGCGCTTACTTTAAAAAAGAAACCCCAATAACGGAAAGGAAATTTATTTTATATGAATCCTTATCAGTCTTATTCTTCTTTAACTCTTGCCTATGTAGGAGATGCAATTTATGAAGTGTTTATCCGCACTAAATTAACCGAAAATGGTGACAAAAAAGTAAATCGTTTACATAAAGAGGCGAAAAACTTTGTCAGCGCAAAGGCACAAAGTCAGATTGTAGAAGTGTTACTAAATAGCCTTACTGATGATGAAACCGATATTTTTAAACGAGGCCGAAATACCAAAGTAAACACCAAAGCGAAAAATGCCGATTTTAAAGAATATCATAATGCGACGGGCTTAGAAGCATTATTCGGTTATTTATATCTTTCTAAAGATCAGACGCGTTTAAACGAGCTGATGGAACAATCTTATCAAATTGCAAGAGAACTAATAGGAGAAGCATAATGGAAAAGGAATACACACTGCTTGTTTTTAATAACGGCACTCTGGTTTATGCACAAAGTCCTACCCGTTGCTTATTTGATACTGCTCTCCCTGCCTTGTCGGGAAAACGGATGGAAGAAATCTTGATCAAAGAATCGATTGAGCAACTCTCAAAATTGGAACCTAATAAAAAATCTACAGTCAATCTATGCTGTAAATCCACAGGTTCCTTATTCTCTGCAAGAGTGTCCAGAATAAAATTCCAGAAAACAGAAACCATTTTAATCTATACCAATGAAAACCTTAATCATACCAATTCAGATGTGTTGCCCCTTCGCAAAGAATCAATAATGGAAACCATATTACAAGAAGACAATCAGGCGATTTACGAGCTGATTGATGAAATGAAAACCACCAGAAATTTAACACAAATTAAACGATTAAAAAAAGCTTTTTCAGAGTTGTACCGAAAAATTGACGATTGTGTGGCACAAATTGTGCAAAGTGACCCCAAAGAAAAATATCATCATGAATCATTTAATTTTTCTTTGGTAGTACGAAGCTATTTAGAAGAATATGAAGCGAAATATCCTGATAATATCTGGATTACTTATCACGAATTCAAATCAGCTTTTGTACTGGGTAGCCGTGAAAAGTTGATTGATTTACTGGATATATTCTTCCAACCCTTTCAAGCAAACAACAATACCAAAATTATTGTCCGATTGATACAAGCAAATGATACAGCCACCGCAGAGTTTACAGTGCTTTCCACCGATGACAAAGCAGAATTCTCCCGAGAGCTGACCGATTTTTCCAAAGACCGAAAGAAATTACTTGCCAAACACGCAGGTTGTGAAGTGAAAACCTATTATCTGCCAAATTATGGTTATAAAATGACTATATCTTATGATAGCTATTCCGGTTATAAATTATATGAACCGGATGAATACACAGAAAGGATTGCACCTTATGAGAAAGATGCTCAGTTACTTGCGACGAGCGATTGACGATTATCATATGATCGCAGAAAACGACGTAATTGCCGTTGGAATATCAGGTGGAAAAGACTCTATTGTTTTATTTCAGGCGATGATTCAGTTAAAACGGTTTTATCCCGTACCCTTTCAGCTGATGGGAATCACTGTGGATTTAGGTTTTGATATTCCCTTAGAAACTGCTGAAATCCAAAAGCTAGCAGAAAAACACGGTATCCACTATCACGTCATCAAAACACAAATCAAAGAAATTGTGTTTGATATCAGAAAAGAAGAAAATCCATGTTCCTTATGCGCCAAGCTTCGAAAAGGAGCACTTATGGATTATGCAAAACAGTTAGGATGCAACAAAGTGGCATTAGGGCATCACTATGACGATGTGGTGGAAACCTTTTTTATGAAGCTCTTTTATGAAGGGAATATCGGTTGCTTCTCCCCTGTTACCTACTTAAGCAGACGGGATATCACTCAGATAAGACCGTTAATTTTTGCTCCCGAAGCAGAAATCAAATCCACCGCAGAACGACTGGAATTGCCTGTGTTTAAAAATCCCTGCCCCAATGACGGGGAAAGCAAACGTCAGGAAATTAAGGATTTGATTTATGATTTGCGAAAAGATTATCCTGATTTAAAAGAGAAAGTATTTGGTGGTTTATGCCGTGCAAAACTATCCGGTTTTACGGATGAAAGAACGCCCCGAAAAAAATCGAAATAATCTAAAAAAAGAGAACAAAAAACCCTCTCACGATTCTTATTAGAAAACATAGAATGGTAAGGGGGATTTTTTATATTGAAAAAAAGAAGGAATCAAAATGAAAACTTCTCAATATCTTGCAGTATTTAAGTCCTTATCTTATGCAGGACAAATTCGAAACCGATTCTGGTCAGCAAACAAACCCGAAATAATCAAAACACCAAAAAATCTCTTAGGCGGCTGTTCTTACGCCCTTTCATTTTCTGAAGAACAGTTAAAAGAAATTCTGCATTTAACAAAAAACAGAAAACAAGGTTTTTTGGGGATTTACCGTCTGAAACCAAACGGTCGATATGAGGAATTAACCGATGATTTACCTGGATAATGCAGCAACCAGCCATCCGAAGCCCTTTGCTGTGAAAAAAGCAGTGTGGAATGCCCTGTCTCATTCGGTGAATGTGGGCAGAAATTCTTCCCGGCTTTCCTTTTATTATGCCGATAAAATTTTATCTGTCCGCGAAAACATCGGAAAATTACTTGGGATTTTCAATGTTGAAAATATTGTGTTTACCATGAATGCCAGTTACGGACTGAATTTTGCTCTAAAAGGCTTTTTGCCGGATGGTGGAGAGGTTGTAACCACTGCAACAGAACACAATTCAGTGTTACGGCAATTATGTTCCAACTCAAAATATCGGCTCACACTTTTACCGAGCCAAAAAGACAACACACCGGATTTTAGGAAATTACCGAAATGCGAAATTCCCTATCAGGGATTGCTGATTGTAAATGTGGCATCCAATGTAACAGGACGAATACTTCCCTATCGGGAAATTTATCAGAAAGCCAACCAATCGGGTTGGACGCTGCTATTTGATTTTTCTCAGGCAATCGGAAATATTGATGTGAATTTAAGCAAAATGAATCACACAATGGCGGTCTTCAGCGGACATAAATCATTGCTCGGACCTCAAGGAACAGGAGTTCTGTATGTTTCGGAGGATATTTCCCTTTCTCCTGTGTTAGAAGGCGGAACAGGAAGTCTGTCAAACGATTTTCATCAGCCTGATTTTTTACCCGACCAATTTGAGGTGGGAACTTTGAACACTCCCGGTATTTTAGGATTGGGAGAAGGAATTCAGTTTGTTTTACAAGAAACTCCTGCCAAACTTCTTTCTCATAAACGGGAATTATGCAAGCTTGTCTATGAAAAGTTACGGCAAATTCCTACCATAAAATTGTATCACGGCGGCAATTTTTCAGATTATGTAGGAATTTTGTCTTTTAATATCGGTTCTCTTTATTCAGAAGAAGTGGCTTCCCTGCTTTCCAAAGAATATGGTATCAGCACCAGAGGCGGTTTTCACTGTGCTCCTCTAATGCATCGAGAACTTGGAACAAATGCCCAAGGCACCGTCAGAATCAGTCCCGGATATTGCACCACTAAAAAAGAAATCAGAAAATTTATCGATGCAATTTATCGAATCTCTAAAAATTACGCTCTTTGATTTTAGATACAAAAAAATACTCTCACGAAAGTGAGAGTATTTTTTTGAAAAAGGAATTTTTTATCTCTACAATAACGAATTTATGATTCTAAAATGTTAAAAAATTAAATCCTTTTCATTTATCATTCCAAAGTAATTTCCCCAAAAAATTCAGGACGATGAAAATCAGGTTTTTCGGTACCAATTAAATTCCAACATCCTAAATGCGGAACATCGGTATCTTCACATAATTTTTGAAAATTTCCACTCCAGACAGACGAAATTTCAGGATAATATTCTTTTAATAGAGAAAATGGAATGTAGAACTTTGCTTCCCAACCTTTATTTTCCTCTAATATACGGGTTTCAATTTTAAGCATTGAAAAATCAATATACTGAAGTTCGCGGTCAAAACGACCCGAACCTAATCCTAAATGCATATATCCGGTTACACTTAATTCAAAATTCAAATATTTATCGGTTGCTTTTGGATTTGCATTTAAAAAGATTTCCACACAACTGTCAGTATACACATCCGTATTCATCCCAACGGCATTTCCCACGGGATTTGTTTCGTTTGTGAAAAATTTCATACCGATACCGTTTTCATCATATAACATATAAAAATTGGTAACAGGCGCATTTTGCTGATACCCTTCCCATGGATACAAATCAATAGAACCTTTATTGGCAGCTTGCCATACTTCGCTTTCAATGGGTAAATCAGCCAACTTGGCTTTTTTTATCTGATATGTTTTCATAAATAGCTCCTGAATTTTCATTCTTAATTTTTCTTCAGTATAGCATAAACATCTATCACAGTCAATACAATCAACTTTTAAAATTTTATGTTTTTTTCATAAAAAAGCTTGACATTTTTTTACAGTTATGGTAGACTAACTAACGGTTAGTTGAGACTAACCAGAAAAATCAGTAGAATAGGAGGGCAACAACGTGAATTTAAAAGAAGCGTTAGAATCAAAAGAATATACCATTTTGGAAATTTGCACGGATGATGAAGAATTAGATGCGTTTTTATTTTCCCTTGGTTGTTATGCAGGTGAAAAAATCACGGTAATCTCTCAGAAGAAAAAAGGATGTACTGTTGCCATTAAAGATAGCCGATACCATCTGGATGAGCAGTTGGCTCAGGCAATTTTAATTTTATAAATTTTTTATTGAATATATTTTTACCGGTTGGTTAGTTGCAACTAACCAATACATAAAACTGATTAAAATTATCATATATATAAGGAGTATTCTAATGAAAATTGCATTTGCCGGAAATCCGAATTCCGGAAAAACAACAATGTATAATGCACTGACCGGTCAAAACGAAAAGGTAGGAAACTGGGCAGGCGTTACAGTGGACAAAAAGGAACATCGTATCAAAAAAACATATTGTCCGAACGGAATGGATCTTGTTGCCGTAGATTTACCCGGCGCATATTCCATGTCCCCTTTTACATCCGAAGAATCTATTACAAGAGACTATGTGCAAAAAGAAAATCCGGATGTTTTAATTAATATTGTGGATGCAACCAATCTGAGTCGTAGTTTATTTTTCACAACCCAGTTGCTTGAACTGGGAATTCCGACAGTAATCGCACTAAACAAAAGTGATATCAATGAGAAAAAACAGACTGTTATCAATGTGGAAGAGTTATCCAAACAATTAAACTGCCCTGTGGTGGAAACAACCTCAACCACATCAGAAGGTCTGGATCAACTGATTTTGGCTGCGGTTAATCAGGTTGGACAACCCCAGAAAGCTCCCTACTCACAGGAACGCATTGATTTTTCTGATAAAAAGGCAGTGAGAGATGCTGATAAAAAGCGTTTTCGGTTTGTCAATTTAATTGTGTCCGCTGTGGAAAGCAGAAAAATCCGGAGTATGGATTCCACCATCAGCGATAAGATTGACGATATTATCACAAATAAATGGGTTGGTCTCCCTATTTTTGCCGTTGTGATGTGGTTTGTATTCTTTGTATCTCAGGCGTGGCTTGGTCCCTGGCTGGCAGACGAAATTTTATGTCCTGCTATTGACAGTTTCGGGGAGCTTGTTGCAGGCTGGATGGAAGGCACTGCGCCGATTCTGCAAACAGTTGTTGTGGACGGAATCGTTGGCGGTTTTAGTGCAGTTGTTGGATTTTTACCTTTAGTTATGGTGATGTATTTCTTAATTGCGCTATTAGAAGATTGCGGTTATATGGCAAGAGCAACAGTTGTGCTGGATCCCATCTTTAAAAAAGTGGGACTTTCCGGAAAATCCGTCATTCCCTTTGTCATCGGAACCGGTTGTGCGATTCCGGGAATTATGGCTTGCCGTACCATCCGTAATGAAAGAGAAAGACGGGCAACTGCAATGCTCGCCCCCTTTATGCCCTGCGGTGCAAAACTTCCCGTTATCGCATTATTTGCAGGCGTATTTTTTGGAGATAACCCCTGGATTGGGACAATTATGTACTTTGTTGGAATTCTGTTAATCTTCCTGGGTGCACTTCTGGTGAATAAAATTGTTGGTTACCGGGTGAAAAAATCATTTTTCATGATTGAGTTACCGGAATATAAGGCACCTTCTGTGAAACGTGCATTTCTTTCCATGTGTTCACGTGGTTGGGCATATATTGTGAAAGCAGGAACCATTATTTTAGTATGTAATGCTCTGGTTACCATTATGCAAGGATACGGATGGAATTTACAACCCACTGATGATGTGAATTCCTCTATATTGGCATCTATTTCTTCTCCCATTGCCTTTTTGTTAATTCCCCTGGGATTTGGTGTATGGCAAATGGCAGCTGCGTCTGTGACCGGCTTTATCGCAAAAGAAAACGTGGTAGGAACCTTAGCATCCGTATATGGCATTTCCAATTTTATCAATACCGAAGAATTGACAATGGTAGAAGGGTCCGCAGCAAATATTGCAGGTGTGTTAGGAATTACTGCTGCTGCAGGACTCGCCTGCTTAGTATTCAACTTATTCACGCCTCCCTGTTTTGCTGCAATCGGTGCGATGAATGCAGAACTAAAAAGCAAAAAATGGTTGTTCGGTGGTTTGGCATTGCAACTTGGTACCGGATACACTATGGCATTTTTAGTATATCAGCTGGGAACTTTATTTACTACCGGACATATGGGCGAAGCTTTTATTCCCGGATTGCTGGCAGTGTTGGTAATGGTGCTTATTGTGATTGGACTTATTGTACGTACCAACCATAAACTTCAGGAAGAAAAACGTGTGAAACAAACCGTTTAGAAAGGATAAAGATTGCTATGAAAAATGTAATTACAATCGGAATTATCGTGATTGTGCTTGGAAATGCAATCTGGTATCTTATAAGAAACCGTAAAAAAGGCACAAAATGTATTGGTTGTCCTAGTGGTGGATGTGAACACTGTCAGGAAAACCAGCGTTGTAAGAATCCATTTTAAAAAGCAAATAAGAACCCGACCCGATGACGCAATCAAAGATTGCGGTCGGATGCCCCGGAACCTTGTTGTATTCACAATAAAAAAAAATACCGAGACTTTTGCCAGTCTCGGTATTTTTTATGAAAAAGGTTTATTACTTAATAATAACGATAGTTTGTGCTTCAAACACACCGTTAGTCAGAACACCGATACAGGTAATATCGTCACCTGCTTTAATGTCTTTAATGGATTTAGAGAGTGTGCTGGTAGAACCGTTATCAATAATTTTAGTTTTGCTGGGACTTACATAAATTACGGAAGTAGAACCATCCAAATTGATAACAGTTACTAAGTTTGCAGTTGTGTTAACAGACTGAACGATACCGGTTGCATTTGCATTCTGAGTCTGAGTGGAAACCTCAATCTTAGATACGGTTACGCCGTCTAAAGTAACTTTTGCATATTGAGCAAGTCTTAAATCATAAATGGTTTTTAATTCGCCAAATACATAGAATTTAGTATCTTTACTGATTTTAAAGGTACTGGGAACATTACCATTCATCAAGGTAACGCTGGAATCTGCAGAAATTACAATTTCAGAAATAGTTCCGGTAGTGGATTTGATTTCAGAAAATGCTTCGATTTCGGTGATTCTGTTGTATTTTAAATTTACGGTAGAAATTTTATCACCAATGCCGAGTGCAGAGAAATCAGTTTTTACGCCGTTCTTTTTGATAGAAATATTATCTGCATTAATGGTATGCTGAGAGGTTTTACCGGAAGCGTTTTCCAACTCTAAAATAACGTGAGTATCTTCGATAATAATATCAGCGATGGTTACATCAGAAATTTTAGAAACAGAATCAGAAATAGTCAAGTTCACAATTTTATTGTATTGATTTAAATCTAAAACAGCGTAATCTCCGTTTCTTACGTTGGATAAAGTTCCGTTTGCACCATTTACAATGATTTTAGATCTGCCGGAAAGTTCGTAAGTAGTCAGCACGCCGGTGTCAGGATTTTTCAGCTGTAAGGAGCTCCGTGCAGCATTTACAAATTTCACTTCGCCATCAACAGTATCGGTGATTTCAGGAACTTCAAAAAAGGTATCAATGGTAACAATTTTGTCGTCCACCATAGATACTACAGCGGCAACGTCAGCATATAAATCCATGGGAGAGATTTCAATACCGCGATTTCTGATTATGACATCGGATTCGATGTCATAAGTTTTGGATGCTACATAGATTTTAGCAGTATCTTCCGCAACGTTTACACTATCAATGGTACCTTTTACCAAAGTAACATCAATGCTATCCATCATACGGTATAATAAAGTTGCCATCTGTGCGCGGGTAACATTAGATTTAGGAGAAAATTTATTTTCTCCGGTACCATTCATTAATGCGGTGCTACGTACAAAGTATACTGCTTTTTTATATTTGTTGGCAATTTCCGCGTCGTCTGCATACAGGTCTTCCACTACGTCGATATTATTCATATCTTCTACGCCGTCTGCAGCTTTTGTAATATAAAGAGCAGCTTCTTCACGGCTTAAAGGTGCGTCTAAATCCGTGTCAATGATTTCATCAATGGTGAATACACCGCGGAATACTAAAAACGCCAATTCTTTTCCGTAAATGGTATCCAGTTCAGCCAAGTCTTCTTCATATACAGAATAGATGCTATTGATATTGTCTTTTACAGCAGTTGTATTGAATCCTAAAATTCTTGCAATCAACAGCATCGATTGCACTTTTGTAACATCAACATCGGGAGCAAACTCTGTTTCGGAAATACCGTTGATAATTCCCTTCTGTGCCATATCGTAAATCGCTGCATATGCCCAGCCATGGCTTTCCTCGGTAACATCTGTGAAAGATGCTCCCATAACCATCGTGCTCGCCAGCATCATGAAGCAGAGAACGAAAGATAAAATTTTCTTGATCATGGTAAAAACCCTCCAAAAAATTTATTTTTGATTTTTTAACAAATAAATTTAGCCTTCAAATCCATTGGGATTTTGCTTTTGCCAATTCCACGCATCTCGACACATATCCACAATGTCTTTGGTTGCTTCCCAACCTAATTCTTCTCTTGCTTTTGTGGGATCAGCATAACATTCTGCAATGTCACCGGGTCGACGGTCAACAATTTTATGCGCAATTTTAATACCATTTGCTTCTTCAAAAGCTTTAATAATATCCAGGACACTATATCCGGTACCGGTGCCCAAATTATGTACAAAAACACCTTTTTTATTCTGAATATATTCAATTGCTTTTAAATGTCCCATAGACAAATCCATAACGTGGATAAAGTCTCTCACGCCTGTACCGTCGTGAGTATTATAGTCGCCGCCAAACACGCTCAGTTCTTTTAATTTGCCGGAAGCAACCTGAGTAATATACGGCATTAAGTTGTTAGGGATTCCTTTGGGATTTTCTCCGATTCTACCACTGTGATGTGCACCAACGGGATTAAAATAACGAAGCAAAGAAATAGAAAATTCAGGATCCGATACATAAACATCGGATAAAATCTGCTCTAAGAATAATTTTGTTCTGCCATACGGATTGGTTGCAGAATTAGGCATATCTTCAGTAATCGGAACTTTAGCGGGATCACCGTAAACAGTTGCCGAAGACGAGAATACCATTTTCTTCACGTTGTGTTTTATCATAACTTCCAGCAATGTGAATGTGCCGGTTAAATTGTTTTCGTAATAGCGAAGCGGAATGGAAACTGATTCCCCTACCGCTTTTAAGCCTGCAAAATGAATGACAGAAGAAATTTCGTGTTTGGAAAAAATATCATCCAACTGATCGTAATCATTAATATCACATTCATAAAAGTCTAAGGATTTTCCGGTTAATTCCATAACCCTTTTCAAAGATTCAAAACTACTGTTGCATAAGTTATCCACCACCACAACATCGTAGCCATTTTCCAGTAGAAGTAAAACAGTGTGGCTTCCAATATATCCGGCTCCGCCGGTTACTAAGATTTTCATAGGTACCTCCCTAATATGTGTGTAGCTTTTTACAAATCCATTATATCACTAACTTTACCAAATGTAAATAAAAATCGGAAAAAAACTTTACTTTTTAATCAAATTGTTATATAATTGCAATATAAGAGAATTAAGATAAAATCTTTGTGCATAGATTTCATAAAAAGCATCCCTGCTTTTTATGAAAAAATCAGAAAGGACAGTGTTACTGTGAAAAAAATTATTGCGATTAATGCAAGCCCGAATATGAATGGAAACACCGCGCATCTTCTATCTTTGCTGGGTGAAGAAATCAAAAAACAGAACGTTTCTTATGAAATAATACATATTGGGGAAGAATTAGGAAAACTAAACCTTCCCTACTGTATTTGTTGTTCTTCTCCTTGCAATCGCTCCTGCTATTTAGGAACCTCTTTTGAAGAAGCAATGAACAAAACAATGGATGCTGATGGTGTTATTTTTGCAAGTCCCGTTTATTTCGGCACAATGAGCGCTCAGCTGAAATGTTTTTTTGATAAGACCAGAGATGCTCGCGCAAAAAAAGCATTTATGGGAAAACCTGCCTGTGCAGTAAGTGTTGGTGCCACAAAATACGGGGGACAACAATCAACCATACGAGCTATTCAGGATTGTTGTATGGTTTTAGGGTTTTCCATTGTTACTGACGCAGATGAAACCGGCTGCGGACATTTTGGATTAAGTGCCCAACGTCCTTCCTGCGAAGATCAGTATGCATTGGCAAGAATTCCTGTTTTGGCAAAAAGAATGTGTCGGGAAGTTTTAAAGTAAATTTTTTAAAACGGAGTATGTTATGAAGCTTTTGATTTTATCCATCACTACCGGTCAAGGACACCATCAAACCGGAAATGCTATTACAACTTATATGGAGCAAGCAGGTCATCAGGTGGAACAACTGGATTGTTATGAATATTTAAGTCCGGCTATGAAAGAAACCTTGGCTCACGGATATCTGTTATCTACAAAGTATTCCCCAAAATTATACGGAAAATTTTATCGTCTTGCAGAAAAAATGGAAAGTAAAACATCCAGCACTGCCCTTTTGCAATTTACAAATTCAATTTTTTACAAAAAAATGAGCAGTTTCCTGGATGAGTGTAAACCGGATGTGGTTGTCTGCACCCATGTATATGCGGCACTGATGATGACCTATCTGAAAGAACATGATAAAGCATATCATACCATTGGAGTTGTTACCGATTTTAAAGTACATCCTCACTGGGAACTGACAGATTTAGATTTTTATGTCCTGCCCAACGAATATCTGATTCCGTCTATGCTAAAAAAAGGATTCCGCAAGGAACAACTTCTTCCCTACGGTATTCCCATTTATGAAAAATTTCGAATCAAAAATAATAAAAAAGAAATCAGAGCACAATTAAAATTTGATAATATTTCCACAATCTTGGTGATGAGCGGCAGTATGGGGTACGGAAATATATCCAAAATGATTAAAAATATTGATTCCGTTGAACAAGATTTTCAAATAATCACTGTTTGCGGCAATAATAAAAAGCTCAAGAAAAAAATTGATAAAGCAAAATATAAACATAAAGTTTACAATTTTGGCTTTGTTGATAATGTGGACTGTTTGATGGATGCATCGGATTGCATCATCACAAAACCGGGCGGTCTTACAGTTTCAGAAGCCTTGGCAAAAGAACTTCCTATGGCAATCTTTAAACCCATTCCGGGTCAGGAAGAAAGAAACCTTGACTTTTTGCTGAATTTCGGCGCCTGTATGAAAATTTCAAAAATCATCCCTGTAGATGAAATTATCGCACAGCTGTTTATGAATGAACAAAAAATTGAAACGATGCTTCATAATATCCGTTTGATTAAAAAACCGAACTCTACCGAACAACTATGTAACCATATTTTTAAACTTGCAGAAAAAAAGGAGAACAAATTATGATAGCAATTGGCAACGATCATGTTGGATTTGAATTAAAGGAAGCTGTATTGGAAGTTTTAAAAGAATACAAGCTAGAATATAAGGATTATGGGGCGTATTCCTCAGACCGTGCAGATTATCCTGTTTATGCTCAAAAAGTAGCATTAGCAATCGCCAATGGTGAATGCGACCGCGGAATTTTATTGTGCGGAACCGGTGTTGGTATTTCTATTGCAGCCAATAAAGTAAAGGGAATCCGTGCAGTTGTATGCACAGAACCCTATTCTGCACAATTAGCCAAAGAACATAATAATGCAAACATTTTAGCAATGGGAGCTCGTGTTGTTGGCCCCGAACTTGCAAAAATGATTGTAAAACATTGGCTGGATGCTGAATTTCAGGGAGAACGTCACGAAAGACGGGTCAATATGATTTCAGCCATTGAAGACGGACAAATATTGGAACCATAATGTTATGTTTTTATTTACATAGAGGAGAAAAATATTGCGTTACCTGATTATTTTAATTCTGATACCATTAATTCAACTGGGATTATCTTTTTTAGGAAAAGAATTTATTGCAATACAACATTCTTTTACCGCAATACATGGATTTTTATTATTACAGCAAATTTGTTCTGTGTTTTTACCCACATATTTATTGTTTCGCAAAAAAAGGTATCTCCCAAAAGAAGAATACACGGGTGTTAATTTCTCTGAAATTTTACATTTTGCTGTTATCGGAATTCTATTGCAATTGATAGGAGTGGCTTTGAATTTACCGCTTAATGTACTTTTGCGTAAACTCGGATGCTCTCCACCTTCAGCTTTACCAATCGCGAAAACTTTTTTACAATTTATGATACAAAGTGTGGTTGTTTGCTTGGTTCCAGCTGTGTTTGAAGAAGTTCTCTTCAGACGAATGATTTTCCTTGAAATCAAAAAAAAATCTTCGATTGCAGCTATTTTATTTTCCGCACTGTTCTTCTCGATGGCTCACATTGACTTTTATAATGTCCCTGCAACCTTGTTTATCGGATGCTTTTTAGGTATTGTGCGTATCACGGGAGCACCGTTAATCCTTTGCATCACAGCTCATTTTTTTGCGAACTTTTCAGCCTGTGTGTTAAATATCCTATTAAAATATCCAAAATTGAAACGTATTTTTTCTCTTTCTCTTCCCTTTTGGGTTTTTCTCTCTTTCATTATCTTTATTAAAATTTTTCCAAAGAAAAAAGAACTATCTGAACACAGTTTCATAAATTCTAAACCTTTTATTCGATATATCAGATCACTTTTAATGAATCCGTTATTTTACGTTTTCTGCATACTCTTTGTAACATTGGGGGTTAACCGATTGTGAAAACACCACACAGACCTACTAGCAGTAGAATAAAAAAAATCAGAAGAAGAAAAAAAATTAAAAAAATTATAAAATTAGTTATTTTTGTGGTAATCCTTACCGTAGTTATGTTTTGTTTTGACATGTTCGGTTGGTCCGGTTCTTCGGATTCGGTTACCATAGCCATATCTGAAAACGATAATGTAACCGTTGTTTGTGAAAAACTTGAAAAGTCCGATGTTATTTTAAATCAAAATTTTTTCAAACTTTATTATAAAATATCTAAATCGGATGTCACAATTCATCCCGGTGACATCAAAGTTTCAAAGAATAGCTCCTACAAAGAAATTGTGAAAGCAATTGCAAAGCCTCAATCAGATACAATCACGGTAACTATTCCGGAAGGATTTGAACTTCGGGAAATTGCCCAGCGCTTATTAGAAAAGAAATTGATTTCCAATGAAGATGAATTCTACACAGCTTTGGATGAATTCACTTTAACGCTCAATCAAGATGTTACCGTATCCGGAAAAGATATGTTAGCAGGATTTTTATTTCCCGATACATACGAATTCAAACAAAATGTATCTTGTGAATCAATTATCCAAAAGATGACCGACAACTTTAAATCAAAATGGACAGACGAACTTGACAAAAAAGCAAAATCATTAGATATGGATGTTGAAGAAGTTATCATTTTATCTTCTATTGTGGAACGAGAAGCACGCGAAGCAGAAGATTTCCCCATTGTAGCTGCTGTCTTCTTAAACAGATTGGAAAATAAAAAGCCCTTAGAATCCTGTGCAACCGTTCAATTTATTTTGCATGAAAGAAAACCTGTTTTATCGGTAGAAGATACTCATATTGAGTCTCCTTATAACACCTATCAAAAAGCAGGGCTTCCGCCAACACCGATTTCGGCTCCCGGTATGAGAGCCATTAACGCCGTTCTTAATCCAACCGAAACCGATTATCTATATTTTTTCACCGATCAAAATGGAGAAAATCATTATTCTAAATCCTATCAGGAACATATTTCTCTCATTCAACAGTTTGGTTTAACCCGATAAAATCCGAACAAAACCACAAAAAACTCCTGCAACTAAATTGGTTTGCAGGAGTTTTTTTCTTAAAAAAACAGTTCAAAAATGTATCAAAATAATCGCTTCTTTTGCTTTGGTTCGTAATTTAACCAATAAATGCCAAAACTAACCAGGACTAAAGCAACATATAATCTCCAGACAGGAAGACTACTGTTTTCCGTTAAGATTAATTGCGATAAAATCACGCCAAATACAGGAATCATAAATCCATACACTGCAACTTTAGACAAAGGATTATACTTTAATAAAATTCCCCATAAAGAATAAGCCACGGCAGATAATAATGCCAGATACAACAAAATATACCAAGAAATAAAATCTGAAAAAATAACTGTACCACCAAATAAAATGCCGATTGCCGTCATAATCAATCCACCGATCAAAAACTGATAACCACTAATCACAACAGGACTTTCTAAATCTGAGTAACGCTTTATCAAAGAAGCGGATACCCCGTAAGCAATTGTTGCCAACAGCACGAAGCCGTCTCCTAAAAAATTCATTGTAAAATCCAATCCGTCAAAATGTACTAACAAAATTCCCAAAAAACCAATCAGACACGCTAAAAGCTTTTTCAAAGTTAATTTTTCGGAACGAAAAATAAGCGTTGTAACCAAAATTGCAGAAAAGCTGCCGCACCCACTGCCCAAAGTCGCTTTTACTGCTGTCGTATTGGCAACTCCAATATAAAAGAATACATACTGAATTACTGTTTGAAACATTGCAACCCATGTAATTTTTCTGATGTTTTTAATTTTCGGAGCCACAAATCTACGACAGGTAATACAACTATATAATATTACCATACACCCTGCTAAAAAGAAACGGATTCCGGCAAATAACATCGTCGATGCAATTTTGTCATCAGGTATCATCAAAGGAGATCCAATTTTAATAAACGGAGTTGCGCTCCCCCATAGTGCACAGCAAAAGCAAGCAATCAGGGCGACACTTATTGGATTAGAAAAAAATGAATTTCTTTCAGAGTTCATACTGTTTCCTCGTATAAAGATTTTTTTATAAAGACTATATAATCAAGAAGCCAATCTTGTTTAGTGATTGCGACACATAAGGTTTAGATGAAACCCTTTTGGGTGTCAAGTTCGTGTTAAGTTAAGAACGAAAAAACTTATATTCTGCTTCTTGTTTCAGTTCGTTTAAGGCATCTTCCAAAGTAGAAAAAATCGACTTGTTTCCATAATCGACATCCTGCCAGAATGCTGGTGTTAAATCAAAACTGCATCTATAACTCCATTCTTCTTCGTCAAGCTGATATATTTTCTCAAGACGATAGCTAAAGAAACCTGTACCACTTTTCAACACTATATATCTCATTGCCTTATCTTTTGAATAAATAACCCTTACAATTTCATCGTCAAAACAATCAAGATTTTTGTCATAAAGCATTTTAACAATCTCGTTCCATTCAGGCATTTGAGGAACTGCCCGTTTTTCTTTTATAAATTTTCTAAAAAACTTTTTCACACTATCGCCTCCTTTCGACAATATTCGACATATCCATATAGCGAGGCATAAGGTTTAGATGCAAACAGCTTGTGCTAAGTTTGGACTAAAATGACTCTTTTTTAGCAAGCATTAAAACGGCATCTTTTAATCTACCATTTTCCAGATTAAGATTATCTATATAATCAGAACCCCATCTTCCCCAAAATGGATACATAATGCATGCCGCTAATTCATCAGCCGACATTCTTTCCATATCTACATTTTGGTCACGAAAAAAAGTGCAGAATTCACTTTTCCATATGTTGCCAATTATGCCGGGTGCATCTTTGCATTGTACATAGTGCATAAACGCTCTGTACCTATACTCAGACATTTCCTCAATCAAAACTTCTATAAAATCAGCTTCATATTTTAGTCTTATTGAGTTATCTCCGGTCGTAAGGCCCCAAACAACTTCACGATAGTTCTCCAGCATCTGGTCAACAACTCTTTCCCCATTCACAATTTTGAAATAAGAAACAGACTCATCCGAAAAATAGCTTAGAAATTCATCCCATATCAATGGTTCATACCATTTCATCATACACACACCTTTCATAAAAACATTTGATATTTTATACTGCAAATATTCATAATAAATTCCTTTTATTACAGTTTATCATATCGAATGTACCAAAAAACGGATATCCTTTTCAATATCTTTCAACAATTTTTGACATTTTGTAATGCATTGTGTTAATCCAAGACCAACAATTTTAATTTTATCTTCCATACGGCCAAATAAACCCATCAGCACTTCCTGTCGTTGAATATACAGTATCATAGGAATCAAAAATCCAATTGCCATCCTCATTTTTTGTAAAGTAATAAAGTAAACCAACTTCATTTATGTCATTTTCAAAAACAGCATATACTTTAGCGTAATCGTTGTTATACTTTAAAACTTTTATCTTGCAATCATCCAAATATCCTTCTCCGCCAATATCGTGTATTTTTATATTTCTAAAAAATTCACCATACTTATATGTATTATATTCACACATAGCAATTGAACCAATCCAAAATAATACAAATGCAGATATTATGATTAAAACAGTTATTTTAAGTTTTTTCATGATCACACTTCCATGATTACCCGATATTTTTCATTTGTAATTCAATTTTATTTATTATATCATAAAAAATAACTGTTGGCAAGTAGCATCCGAAAATACAAAAAAGGTGTTCCCAAGTTGGAAACACCTTTTTTTAAAACAAAGATTTAATTATTTGTTGTCTACGCCGTATGCATAAGCAATCAGGTCAACAACTTTATTGGAGTAACCCCATTCGTTATCGTACCAAGATACTAATTTCACGAATTTATCGTTTAATGCGATACCTGCATCAATATCAAAGATAGAGGTTCTGGAATCGTGGATCATATCGGAAGAAACAACTGCATCGTTAGTATAACCTAAGATACCTTTCATTTCGCCGTCTGCAGCTTCTTTTACAGCAGCTACGATTTCATCGTAGGTTGCAGGTTTTGCTAAAGTACAGGTTAAGTCAACAACAGATACGTCTAAAGTGGGAACACGGAAAGCCATACCGGTTAATTTACCGTTTAATTCAGGAATAACTTTACCTACAGCTTTTGCAGCACCGGTAGAAGAAGGAATGATATTACCAGCTGCTGCTCTACCGCCTCTCCAGTCTTTTTTGGAAGGACCGTCAACGGTTTTCTGAGTAGCGGTGGTGGAATGAACGGTAGTCATTAAACCTTCAACCAGACCGAATTTGTCGTTGATAACTTTAGCTAAAGGAGCTAAACAGTTAGTGGTGCAAGATGCGTTAGAAATGATTTTCATAGAGCTGTCGTAAGAAGTGTTGTTAACACCCATAACAAACATAGGAGCATCCTTAGAAGGAGCAGTGATAACTACTTTTTTAGCACCAGCTTTGATGTGAGCTTCTGCAGTTTCTAAAGTGGTGAATACACCGGTAGCTTCTGCAACGAAGTCTACTTTAGAAGCAGCCCACGGAATTTCTTCGGGTTTCATAGAAGCGTAAACGTCGATTTCTTTACCGTTTACAACTAATTTGTCACCTTTAATTTCGATATCGCCTTTGAACTGACCATGGATAGAGTCATATCTGAGCATATAAACCATGTATTCTAAGTCAATGAACGGGTCATTGATAGCAACAACGTCAACTTTGCCGTTTTCCATTGCAGCTCTGAATACTAATCTACCGATTCTACCGAATCCGTTAATACCAACTCTTGCTTTCATGATTAACACCTGTGCCGATTTTGCGGCACATTCCTTTCTTACATACTTGGCATTTTTGCCATATATAAATTTTTTTAACTGATTTAGATTTGGAATTGGTCACTCATTCCAAACAGCCTATTTATTATACTATATTGTGAAAAGAATATCAAGCTTTTTCTTGGAAATTTTTTGAAAATTTGGATTTTCGTTAAAATTCACAAGTTTTGACTTTTATTTTCCGATAGCTTTGTCTTTTAAGATAACGTCATGTGCGCCACCTTCCACAATACTGGTAGAGGAAACTAAGGTAAGTTTTGCTTTTTCTTGCAATTCTTCGATGGTTAATGCACCACAGTTACACATAGTGGATTTTACTTTTTTTAAGGTAACACTTACGTTGTCTCTTAAGGAACCTGCATAAGGAACATAGGAGTCAACGCCTTCTTCAAAAGATAATTTTGCCTGTCCGCCACTGTCATATCTTTGCCAGTTTCTTGCACGGTTAGAACCTTCGCCCCAATATTCTTTAAAATAGTTACCATTAATATTTACTTTCTGAGTCGGACTTTCATCAAAACGAGAGAAATATCTTCCCAGCATTACAAAGTCAGACCCCATCGCTAATGCTAAAGTAATATGGTAATCATGTACGATACCGCCATCAGAACAAATAGGAACATAAATGCCGGTTTCTTTAAAATATTCGTCTCTTGCTTTTGCAACATCAATCACGCTGGTTGCCTGTCCGCGACCGATACCTTTGGTTTCGCGAGTAATACAAATGGAACCGCCACCGATACCAACTTTAATAAAATCCGCACCTGCTTCTGCTAAGAAACGGAATCCTTCTGCATCTACAACGTTGCCCGCACCAATTTTGATTTTATCTCCGTATTTTGCTCTTGCAAATTCTAAGGTACGTTTCTGCCATTCGGTGTAACCTTCGGAAGAGTCGATACACAACACGTCTGCACCGGCTTCTACCAAAGCGGGAATTCTTTCTTCGTAGTCACGGGTATTAATCCCCGCACCTACAATATAACGTTTATCTGCATCTAATAATTCCAACGGATTTTCCTTATGAGAAGAATAGTCTTTACGGAATACGAAATACATCAGATTACCGTTATCATCCACGATCGGTAAAGAATTTAATTTATTATCCCAAATAATATCATTTGCTTCTTTTAAAGTAGTATTTTTATTACCGGTAATCAGTTTTTCTAATGGAGTCATCAGTTCAGAAACTTTCACATCCATAGAAAGTCTGGATACACGGTAGTCTCTGGAGGTGATCACACCTAACAATTTGCCGTTGGGTTTTCCGTTATCGGTAACTGCCACGGTGGAGTGACCTGTTTTTTCCAAAAGTTCTAAAATATCTGCTAAAGTCTGGTCGGGTTTAATATTAGAATCGCTGTATACAAAACCTGCTTTATGTGCTTTTACACGACGAACCATTTCTGCTTCTTCTTCAATGGTCTGGGATCCGTAAATAAATGAAACGCCGCCTTCCATCGCCAAAGCAACTGCCAGTTTTTCACCGGATACAGACTGCATAATCGCAGAAACCATTGGAATATTCAAACTAATCGGGCATTCTTCCTGCCCTTTTTTATATTTTACCAACGGCGTTTTTAGACTAACCTTATCCGGAATACATTCACAGGAAGAATATCCCGGAACTAACAGATATTCACTGAAAGTGTGAGATTGATTTTCAAAAAAATAAGCCACTGTTCTTCTCCTTCTTTCTCTTTTTGGAATCAAAAATGATTATTGAATCTATTTTACAACATTTCTCGAATCTTGTCAATATTTTTCCTAAGATTTATTCTACAAAGTCAAACTGGGTATCATCAATGATGATGGTATCCCCTTCT
Organism: Oscillospiraceae bacterium; assembly: GCA_015068645.1. Lineage (NCBI taxonomy): Bacteria > Bacillati > Bacillota > Clostridia > Eubacteriales > Oscillospiraceae > Oscillospiraceae bacterium. The sequence goes on along the minus strand of SVKD01000001.1, from coordinate 49,402 downwards.
TTCGCTCCTTTTTCTTTCAAAGCAGCAATAATTCCTGATTTAATCAATGCTCTCTGGAGATACTGGAGAGATTCATAATCAGTAAAGTTGGTGGAATTAATCAGTTTTTCCGGTAAATCCCCTTCTAAAATGAAGACATCGTTTTCACGAATAATGGTAAAGGGTTCTTCTGATTCACGAATTAAGAGTTCCCTGTCTACTACTTCAACCGCTTCTTCCGGCGGAATCTGAGACAGGCGTTCTCTGGTATATGCCATCAACTCATCCACACCCTCACGGGTAGCACCTGAAATAAAGAATACTTTATATCCATCTGCTTCCATTTTTGCACGAAAATCATCCAACGTTTCTTTATCATAAACCAAATCAATTTTATTTCCTACCACAATCTGTTCCTTTTGGGAAAGACGCTCGGAATACTGTTTTAATTCTTCATTGATAGTCCTAAAATCTTCAATCGGATCACGACCTTCAAAACCGGAAACATCAATTACATGAAGAAGTAATCGTGTGCGTTCGGTGTGCCGCAAGAAAGCATGTCCCAAGCCAACACCTTCACTGGCACCTTCAATAATACCGGGAATATCTGCCATTACAAAGCTTTCCCCTTCTCCGAAATCCACAACGCCTAAATTAGGAATTAAGGTGGTAAAATGATAATTTGCAATTTTAGGTTTGCAGGAACTTACCATTGAAAGCAAAGTGGATTTTCCAACATTCGGGAATCCTAATAAACCAACATCTGCCAGCATCTTAAGCTCCAATTCAATATTTAATTCTTCCCCTTTTCTGCCGGGTTTTGCAAAACGGGGTGCCTGACGTTTGGGAGTTGCAAATTTAGCATTCCCAAAACCGCCTTTTCCGCCTTTCGCAATCACAACACGTTTTCCGTCTTCAGATAAGTCTGCCAGATAAACACCTAAGTCACTATCTTTAATTGCAGTACCAACAGGAACTTTAATGATTAAATCCGCACCGTCTTTTCCGGTACAGTTACCTCCTGCGCCGTTTCCGCCGTGCTCAGCAGCATACTTTCTTTTATAACGAAAATCCATTAAGGTTGATAAATTCCGATCCGCAACAAAAATAACGTCGCCACCTTTTCCTCCGTCACCACCGTCGGGTCCGCCGGATGCCACGTATTTTTCCCGATGAAAGGCAACTGCACCGTTTCCGCCATTACCGGCCTTAACGAAAATTCGCGCCATATCAACAAACATCAGGATTCCTCCCTTCTAATCTCTTCTATAATCTATCCAAAAATTCAAAACTAACTGCGAATCTGACCGTTTCCGTAAATAATATATTTTACCGTGGTCAGTGCTTCTAATCCCATTGGCCCTCTTGCGTGAAGCTTCTGGGTAGAAATACCAATTTCAGCACCGTAACCAAATTCAAATCCATCAGTAAAACGGGTAGAAGCATTTACATAAACCGCTGCCGCGTCTATCGATTTTAAGAATTTTTGTGAATTTTCATAGCTACTTGTTACGATACACTCAGAATGCTTCGTATTATGAGAATTGATGTGAGCAATTGCTTCATCGATCCCGGAAACAATTTTCACCGATAAAATTAAATCATTATATTCGGTGTAGAAATCCTCATCAGTTGCAGGATTTACAGAAATTAACTGCAAGGTTTTTTCGCAACCGCGAAGTTCTACGCCTTTTTCTTCCAATGCTTTTTTCGCCATGGGCAAAAATTTATCAGCAATTTTTTCAGAAACCAATAAACTTTCGCAGGCATTACATACAGACGGACGTTGGGTTTTGGCATTCACTAAAATCGAAAGAGCCATATCTAAATCTGCAGAATCATCCACAAAAGTATGACAGTTCCCTGTTCCTGTTTCAATTACGGGAACTGTTGCATTTTCTACTACAGTCTTAATTAAGCCTGCTCCGCCTCTGGGAATCAGCACATCCACAATGCCGTTTAATTTCATCATTTCCTTGGCAGTTTCACGACTGGTATCGGATAAAAGTTCAACTGTACTTTCAGGAAGTCCTGCCGAAACGATAGCTTCCTTCATCACTTTGGTTAAAGCCAGATTGGAGCAAAGCGCTTCCTTCCCACCGCGAAGCAAGGTAGCATTCCCAGTCTTTAAGGTTAAGCAAACTGCATCCACGGTAACATTAGGACGTGCTTCGTAAATAATACCAACCAAACCGAGGGGAACACGTTTTTTACCGATTACCAATCCGTTGGGACGTTCCGTCATATTGATAACTTCACCAACAGGGTCCTTTAATGCAGCAACCTGCCGAACACCTTTCGCCATATCACAAATACGTTCTTTCGTCAACCGCAGACGGTCAATCATTGTAGGACGAACACCGTTTACTTCTGCATTTGCAATATCTTTTTCATTTTCTTCTAAGATGTAATCAGTGTTGGTAAGTAAATAATCCGCAATCTTCAACAATGCATCATTCTTCTGAGAAATCCCTACAAGAGACAGTTGGTAACTTGCTTCTTTCGCTAACAAAGCTTGTTCTCTTAATTCCATTTATACCGTCTCCTTTCTGCTGTGAAAAGCGGTTCCAACCGGCTCTCCATCAATAATCTGATAAATAATTTCCGGATCATCACCTTGCGCAATTACAGTAGTAATTTCATCTTTTTTTGCAATTTCTGCCGCAAGTATCTTGGTATACATTCCGCCGGTTCCCATTTTTGAACCTGCACCACCTGCTTTTGCTTTTACTTCGTCCGTAATTTCGTAAATATCAGAAATCAGTTTAGCTTCAGGATTCATCTTAGGATTGTCATTATAATAGCCATCAATATCCGTTAAGATAATTAGTAAATCGGCACCTACTAACCGAGCTACATAAGCAGATAAGGTATCATTGTCGCCGAACTCAATCTCTTCGGTAGAAATTACGTCATTTTCATTTACAATAGGAATGACCCCCATTTCCAATAATGCAGAAAATGTGTTTTCTGCATTGTGACGGGAATGTTCATTATCAATTATATATTTGGTGATCAGAATCTGCGCAACATCCTGTCCGTACTGAGCAAAAAACTTATCGTAAATTGCCATTAACTGACATTGACCTACAGCAGCAGTTGCCTGTTTTTCTTTCACTTCGGTAGGACGCTTGGGAAGGTTTAGCTTTGCTACACCAACACCAATCGCACCGGAAGAAACCAGAACAACTTTTTTCCCCTGATTCTGAAGGTCGGATAATACCATTACCAATTTTTCGATTCTTCTGTAATTCATTTTACCGTTATCATAAGTCAAGGAACTTGTTCCGATTTTTATCACCACGGTATTTGAAGTTAACTGTCTCATACTCTAACTCTCTCCACGTGTCATTAAAAAATAAAAGCTTGAGAAATCTCAAATAGGTGGCATCAGGATGCAGCTTCTTCTGCTGTTGTCAAATCACTTTCGATGCCATTTAATTCGTTAATAATCACTTCCAAATCATTCATCGCTTTTCCAAAAGCTTCCCAATCATTGGTTTGAGACGCTTCCTGAACCTTGCGGAATGCATCGGTCACCTTCTGAACATCCGTAATATCTGAATTTTCAGGCTGAATTTGCTCAATTGGATTGATTGGATCCACCGGTTGTATCGGCTGAACGGTATCTTGCGAAGGCGTACCTGATCCAGCTGTCACTGTTTCCGTTTCCGGTGAATTCACAGAACCCTCCACAGGGAATAACGCTGCTACTGCTTCATCTAATGTCGGTCCGATAGCTATTTTACTGTCATAAGCAGCAACTACTTTCTTTAATTCCGGAAACGTATTTTTTCCGGCAGTAACATAAATAGGCTCTACATATAAAATAGAATTTTCAATCGGAACCGTAATTAAATTGCCGCGAATAATAGTAGATTCTCCGGACCCAAAAACAGACATAGCCCCATCAATCTCCGGGTCGGAATTGATACGTTTTTCTATTTGGAGCGGACCGTATACTGTGCTTTCCTGCGGAATCTCATACAATGTAAGTTTTCCATAGCAATCGCCGTCAGATCCGGCAGAAAACCAGGCAACCATATTATCTTTCCCCTCAACGGTAAACGGAATCATCAATTTCAAATTTTGTTTACCATCTGTAGTAACCATCTGATATGATGGCTTAACTGCAGATTTTTGCTGATCTTCAGAAATGCTGTCTTTCCAGGAAGATGTTTCTGAACGTATTTCTTTGGCAATCTCCCAATTATCAGAACGGTTGAAAAATGTAACAGCATCCTGAATATGATATTCTTTTAAAATCTCCGTTTGAATCTTAAAATAAGTTTCGGGATAACGCATACTATATTTTAAATCTTCAGGAAAATCCTCCTTCGTAAATACTTCCGGATATATTTTTTGATATACCGTGATTAACTTATCCGTAGGATCAGTAATGTAAATTTGAACTGTCCCGTCATAGGCATCTACCACCGCTTTTGCGGAATTACGAATATAGTTAAATTCATCCTCGAAGGATTCATTTTCAAGGATTTTTGCATAAGGAAAATAATTGGTGGTGGTATATGCATCCACAATCCATTTTAATCGACCGTTTGCATCTGCTAAAATATAAGGATTCTCATCAAAATTTAAAAAAGGTGCTGCAACTTTAACTCTATCTATTACATTTGTATTAATCAACAGTTTGCTTTCCGGAGTAATGTGCTTCGATGCAAATAACTGATAATCTCCATATCGAAACGCAAAAAGCATCCGATTCATAAACGTCATCGGAATTCCGGATTCACCACTGTATTCAGTTTCCACTTTTTGACCGTTTTTCAAGTGGTCAAACTCTTTAATCGCTGTATTCACAACCGAATAATCATCCCGATATTCACTGTAATAGATTCTGGGCTCTGAAACTTTAATATCTGTAACAGAAGATAAAATCGGCGTATCTTTTACATATAAAACCGGATGTCCCGCTTCGGTGATTTGATTTGCCGGAAAAGCAACTATACCGTAACCGTGAGTAAAATGCATTTTATCGTTACTGTATTGCTGTGATGTGGGAGATTCATCCAGTTTTCTCAATTCTCTGGGAGAAATCATCACAGCCTCTTTCTGTCCATCAATTTTGTAAGCAACAGTATCAACATCAAGGAACTCATAATAATTTCTGATACCCTGCAACTGTCCTAAAATATCTTGAGAAACAACAGGATCCAACAAAGAAATCTGACCGATTTCTTCGTTATGAGAAATCACATCCTGTGCCTGAAAGGTATTATCGATAGGGAAATTTTTTTTCTCAATATCAGCTAATCCATAGGCTGTACGGGTAGCGGTAATATGATGGCTGGTATACGGTGCTTCCACTTGTGCTTCCGCAGGATTTACTTGAAAATGTTGGGTAATCAACGCACTGGCTGTTACCGCAATCACAATTACGGGAAAAATCAATGCAGTATAGACGGAATATTTATATTTTCCTTTATTCACGAAAAAAAGAATACCGCCAACAATCAAAATACTGATATAGGGAACTGCCATATAATATTTTAACCAGATATTAACATGCGTAAAACCGGCACCGGTCATATTGGCAAACTCAGAAAACAGAATATCTTCCGCTCGGAAACGATAAGAAAGCAATCGGATCAAAATAATCATTAACAAGTTAAAAACAATATGAGATACAATCTTTTTATTTTTACCAAGTGCTTTTAAATTGGTAATTCCAAGTCTACCATAAAGCAAAACATAAAAAACTGCAACAAATCCGGCGATAAAAATGGCAAGCCCCATCAAACTGTCCAACACTGATATCAGAAACGGACGAATAAATACATAATAAGAAATATCCTGACCGAAAATCGGATCAGAAATTCCCCATTCGGTGGTATTTGCAAACATCAAAAAATTAGAATAAATGGCTTTATTAATCAGATTGCTTGCAATAATTGCGAAAATAAAGGAAATTAACCAAATAGGAAATACTGGTTCCAAAAAATGAAATGTCTCTTCATCTTCTTTCAGCATTGTTTTGCGAACCCTCATTAAACTAAAGAATATAGCAAACAGCACAATAATAAAGCTTGTAAACTGAACAATCGTCTGCGTCATTACGTTTCTTGAAAAAACAGATCCAAAATTAGATCCAATCTCTTTGATTTGAGTATACTCTACATAATAATTACAACCTGCTAAAACAAGCACCAACAACAATACCACAGAAAAGCCAATTGATAAGCCCACAATTGTTTTCTTCATTCCCTTAGTCACTGATATTCACCTCTTCATCGCAACAAAAAGTTTTTTAATCTGTTAGTCGAATAATTCCTCTGCATACGAAATAGGATCGAAATCCATTAAATCTTCTAACTGCTCCCCTACACCGATCATTTTAACCGGTAATCCTGTTTTCTGAACCAACGGAATAATAACACCGCCTTTTGCAGTTCCGTCAAGCTTTGTTAAAATCAATCCGGTAAGGCCTGCTGCTTCCGAAAAACTTTGCGCTTGAAGCAAAGCATTCTGTCCGGTAGCAGCTTCCACCACCAAAAGGGATTCTATGAATTCTGCTCCGGTCTGCTGTTTTAAAATACGATGCATTTTGGATAACTCATCCATTAAACCTTTTTTGGTCTGAAGGCGTCCGGCGGTATCACAAATTAATACATCTTTTCCTGTCTTTTTCAGATGTTCTGCCGCTTGATAAACCACAGATGCAGGATCTTGCTCAGCTTCTCCGCAGAAGAAATCTGCACCACTTCTTTGTGCCCAAACTTCTAACTGTTCGGTTGCAGCTGCACGGAAGGTGTCTGCTGCTGCCAGAATAACGGATTTTCCCTCTTTGGAAAACTGATGTGCAAGCTTTCCGGCAGTTGTGGTTTTCCCTGCTCCGTTTACACCTACCAAGATCATAATATAAGGTTTATTTTCTTTTTTCAAAGCATGATCCGGTGATAAAATTTCTGCTATAATCGCTTTCATTTCCTTTTTCACTTCATCCGCTTCAGTCAATCGCTTCTGCTTTACCCGTGCGCGCAATTCTTCAATAATATAAGCGGAACTTTCTGCGCTGATATCAGATAAGATTAAAATTTCTTCTAATTCATCATATAATTCTTCATCAATTTTTTTGAAGATTTTAAAGGCATTGTTGATTCCTTCTGACATTGCTTTTTTGGTTTTAGCAATTCCACGTTTAAATTTATCGATAAAAAACATCGCTTTTCTCCTTTAGTTTTCCATAATAACATCTTTCATTTTTAAGGAAACCAATTTGGTAACTCCTTTTTCCTGCATAGTAACTCCATACAAATTATCTGCATTTTCCATAGTACCTCTACGATGAGATACCAAGATGAACTGTGTTTTATTTTTGTAGCTCTTGATATACTCAGCAAAACGATACACATTGACTTCATCCAACGCCGCTTCAATTTCATCAAATACGCAAAACGGCAACGGTTTTAAACTCAATACAGAAAATAATAACGCAATAGCTGTGAATGCTTTTTCACCACCGGACAACAACGAGATACTTTCCAGTTTTTTGCCCGGAGGTTGTACGATAATTTCGATACCGCTTTCCAATACGTTATCAGGTTCAGTTAATTTCAAAGATGCATTTCCACCATTGAAAAGTGCTTGGAAAGTTTCTTTGAAGTTTTCGTGAATCAAATGAAACTGTGTGGTAAAATCTGTTTTCATAATGGAAAGCATATCCGAAATCAAGGTTTCCAATTCTTCCTTGGCATTTTTTAAATCTTCTTCTTGTTTTTTCATAAAGGTGTATCGTTCATTTACTTCACGATACTCTTCCACAGAGGATAAGTTGACATCTCCCAAAGATTTTATTTTGGATTTTAGTTCACTGATTTTTTTGCGTTCGTTTTCACTTTCGCCTTCTTCGGTAGAAACCAGTTCCAATCCTTGAGAATAAGTTAACTCATATTGTTCCCACAAATTCTCCGTGTAAACTTCAATATCATTCTGAATTTTTTCAGTTTTTACAGTTAATTTTGCGAGCTCCTGCTCTAACACCAACAAAGCATCACGAGCCTGCTTCTGCGCGTCTTGTTGCGCAATAAAGGTTTCATCAATAGATTCCTTTTGCAACCGAATCCCTTCCAGTTCCGCTATGGTGTTCTTCAAATATTGCTCTTCTTGCTGAATTTGTTCTTGCTTAAACGCAATATCTTCGGTTAAAGCTTCATTTCTTTGAATTAAATTATCAGCCTCATGATTTTTATGACGGAGCGCAGACTCGTATTCTTCTTTCTCAGTGAGAACCGTTTTCTGATGTTCTATCTCGTCACGAATTCCCTGCTCAATAAAGGTCAAATACGCTTTTTTCTGATTTAATTCTGTGAGTCCCTCAGAAAGAGTTTCTGCCTGAAGTTTTTTGGAATCAATCGAATAAGTAAGATCCGTTTCTTCCTGCACCATTTTTAAAAGGGTTTTATCAATTTGTTTGATTTCGTTTTTTAATTCGGCAATATTGGCGCTTTTTGATAAAAAACCCGCAGATTTTAAAATCTGTCCGCCAACAATAGATCCACCTGCATTAAAAACTTCTCCTGTCAGCGTAACAATTCTGAAACTATGCTGATATTTTCCGGAAATATGTGCTGCTGCCTGATAGTTATCCACGACCAGTGTTTTTCCCAAAAGCCCAGACACAACACCTTTAAATTTGTCCTGATAAGAAACTAATTCAGTGGCTTTTCCCACAACACCGTTTTCCCTTAAAGCCTCACCGAAATTATAATCTCGCTCTTTCACGGTTTTTACAGGTAAGAAGGTAACACGACCAAGTTCATGCTTTTTCAGATAGTTGATTGCCTGTTTGGCATCTCCCTCGTCTTCCACAACAATATTTTGCAAAGAATTTCCTAACACAGCATCAAATGCCAGTGCAGTTTTCTTATCTGCTTTGATAATATCTGCAAGTGTACCGTGAAGTGTAACATCGGGTAACAGTCCATTTTTGGAAGCCGAAAAAATTTCTTTAACGCTTTTTTGATAGCCTTCGTAGTTTTTCTCCATTTCAGAAAGATACATAACCTTTCCCTGCTTGGTATTTCTCTCTACGGTAAGCTCAGAACGTTTTTTACGGTTTTCTTCCAGGTGATTCTGAAGATCAGTAACATCCTGATATAATCCGTCAATTTCCTTCTGAAGATGAGAAAAAGTTTCCATTTCAGATTCAATATTCTGACGATTTTCTTTTAACTGATTAATTTTATCTTCACGGTCTGAAATCAGGGCTTCATACCGAGTTAAACGCATTTTATCGGTTTCTTTTTCGTTATGTAAACGTTCAATATCTCTGATATTACGTTCAATTTCCACCTGATATAAGGTGATCTGATTTTCAAATGCTGCAATATTGTATTCATAATCTTTTTCTTTTTTATGAAACTCTTCGGTCAACAAATCTGCTTCCCGACGCTTTTGGCTTAATTTCAAAGCCGCTTGATCCAAATCTTCAATACGCTTGGTTGCAACATTCATATCCAATGTCAGTTTTTGATTTTTAGCATCCAACTCTGACAACATTTCTCGGTATTTTTTGATATAGCTACACCAATAACGGATTTCTAAAATCCGAAGCTCGTCTTTTAATGCTAAGTAAGTTGCCGCTTTCTTCGAAGACTTTTCTAAACCAGGAAGACGCTGCTCCAGTTCAGACAAAATATCATTTAAACGAAGCAGGTTATCGTTTGTTTGATTCAATTTTCTTTCTGCTTCATCTTTTTTGTGGCGATATTTGGAAATTCCGGCAGCTTCCTCAAAAAAGTTGCGTCTTTCCTGTGGTTTTCCAGATATAATTTCATCAATTTTCCCCTGCCCGACAATGGAGTACCCATCACGTCCCAGACCGGTATCCATAAAAAGCTCATTGATGTCTTTCATTCTGCAAGGCGATTTATTAATGAAATATTCTCCTTCACCGGAACGATAAACCCGACGGGTAACCATAACCTCATCAAAGTCTATCTGTAAAGCGTGGTCAGAGTTATCTATTGTTACAGAAACTTCGGCATAATTCATAGGTTTTCTTCTGGCAGTACCGGAAAAAATAACATCCTGCATATTACCACCACGAAGAGACTTTGCACGGGATTCCCCCAAAACCCAACGAATTGCATCAGAAATATTACTCTTTCCGCTGCCGTTGGGTCCAACAATGGTGGTAACGCCCCCTGTAAAGTCTAATACTGTTTTATCGGGAAAAGATTTGAAGCCGTTTAGTTCAATGGTTTTCAAATACATACCGAAGTTTTCCTTTCCTGATGATCATTTTTTACTCCAAGTTAAATTGAATCATTTTATTATAACAAAAATTCGTGGAAAATGCAAGTGTTTTCCACGAATTTTTCTGTTATTTTTCTATTATTTTTTACCGTTTTTTTCAATAATTTTATATAAATCCTGATAGAGGTATAACGAACCGCACACCACAATCATTTTCCCCGTTTTTTTTGCTTTGGAAATTGCGGTCTGCAAATCCGCAAAGGCTGTTGCAATCACTCCGATGTCTGCACCGATTTTGCATAAATTTTCAGGTGTTTCACTTCGCTCATTATCTGCTACTGCAGTGAAATAAAATGCTTCTCCTGAAAATACAGCCAAACTTTCACGAATGTCTTTATCCTTCATAAATGCGGATACAAAAATCTTTTCGATGTTTGGATAATATCTGTCCAAGCTTTTTTTCAAAGCAAGCATACCATTCAGATTATGAGCACCGTCAAATAAAATGCCGTCTTCTACCAACTCCAGCCTACCAATATGACGTGCTTTTTCCACTCCATCTCGGATGCAATTTTCACTAACACCCAAACGTAAAGCAGTTTCTACAGCAAGACAAGCATTTTCAACTTGATGATAACCTGAAATACCACAAATAAGATTGTCAATTCCATCGTATGAAAAAGTTTCGCAAGCGTTTTGTAAAATTCCGATTTCAGGCGAACTGGTGACGTAAACAGGAGCTTTTTTCTCCTGGGCAACCTGTTTTAATACTGCCATAGTTTCCTCATCCTGAGGCAAAGTTACAAGAGGAATCCCCTCTTTGATAATCCCGGCCTTTTCATATGCAATTTTAGAAATGGTGTCCCCTAAATATGCCACATGGTCAACGGCAATTCTGGTAATCACAGTGCAAAGAGGTTTTGTTACAACATTAGTTGCGTCATAACGACCGCCAAGGCCTGTTTCCAACACGACAACATCACAGTTTTGCTCCAAAAAATAGCAAAATGCAACCGCGGTCCACACTTCAAACTGAGAAGGAATCTCTCCTGTTGCTTCTTTAACTGTGGGAAGATGGCTCTCAATTTTTAATAAAAGACGATTCAAATCTTTATCCGAAATTTCCTCACCGTCGATGGAAATTCGTTCATTCACCCGTAGCATATTGGGGGAAATAAATTTTCCGGTTTTTTTACCTGATTTGGTCAATATCGTTTGCAAAAAAGCACACACAGAACCTTTTCCGTTGGTTCCTGCCACGTGAATTACAGAAAGCTTATCCTGAGGATTCCCAACGCAGTTTAACAATGCTGAAATTCTCTCCAACCCCAAGTTAATAACTGTTTGAAAACTGTTGGCATAACTTACAAAATCTTGTTTGGTTGTCTGTTTCAACTTTTACACCTCTTTTAATTCCCTCACCTGAGGAGACAACACTTTAAAAAATAAATAACCTGTGATAATTTCAATAGGCGCTTTAATCATAAAAACAATGAAACGCTCCCATGCAACCGCATCTATTAAATGTATACCGCCACGGAAAATTGCGCCCCAAATACTTCCCAAAAATAAATCCACGAAAACGCCCTTGATTAACACACATAACAAAACACGAATCAGCGTTTTCTTCTTTTTATAAAGAAACAGTCCGTAAAACACGCCGTGTAAAATTGCATTGAGTGTCCAACCGAAAAAGAATGCCATTCCTTTGGCATTAAAGAGCATTCCGCCAATATCTGCTAAACCGCCTGTAATTCCGCCCCAAACGGGACCAAACATTGCACCTGCCACAGAAATGGGTAAAAAACCAAAATCCAAACGAGATACAGGAGTCTGAAAAGAAAGCACTCTGACCAACACAATGTTGAGTGCAATCAGGAATGCCAAAATGACCATTCTTCTTAAATTTGTAGTTTTAGACATAAAAAAATCCTTTCTTGTACCACACTACAAAAAGGACGCAAATAGCCGAATCAGGCTGAAAGAAACGGCTTGTGTATTCTTTTGTAGCAACGGAATGCGGAAATAACATCGCAGATTTTTTGGTGTTTTCACCACAACAATCTTTCGTAAAAGAGACAACTTCCCGTTCTCTTTTCACTTAACGCATTATTTCCTACTCTGCTTATTTTGGAATCAAATTCCAACGATAATAATCATACACCCAACCATCGATTTTGTCAATAGATAATTCTCTCTTTTCTTCGAAATAATACAATTTTTTCATAAAAAAAACGAATTGTGACACCCAATCACAATTCGCCTTTTCTCTTTATATTTTGCCACGTTTTAAATAGGCTAAGTATTCATCCTGCGTAAATAAGGGATGGAAGTTTTCAATAACTTTTTTTGCAGCTTTGGCACCATCTTTCAATAACTCAACTGCAGTGGCAGCTAAAATTTTAGCTGCTCCGATATAAGCAACATCGGGATTGTTTACCAAAAAATCTTTGGAATGAATGGTTCCCGAAAAACCACCAATGGATGGCTGAACAGTAGGAATCACACAACTTACATCCCCGATATCAGAAGACCCCACTGCAGGCACACCTGGTACTAAAGAATCTTCTCCCAACACCTCTTTGGCAACTTCGTCCATCACATCATTGATTTCATTGCTTTCTTTTAAGGGTAAAAAGCCAAGCATATCTTCAACGGTTGCTTCTGCACCAATCATCTGAGCCGCACCGTATACTGCACGGTTTACTGCATCACTACCTTTTCTGATGGCGTCGAAAGTGGCACCACGAACATAAGTTTCAATGCATACCTCATCAGGAACGGAATTCACCACGTCACCGCCTTTGGTGATAATGGGATGAATACGAATATGTTCTTCCTCGGTAAAGGTGTCACGGTTGGAATGGATCCCCAAAATGGCAAGTGCCGCCGCATTTAAGGCATTTACACCTTCATCGGGACGGCTTCCGTGTGCCGCTTTTCCGCGGAAGGTAATGGTTTTTGCCATAAAGCCAAGATTAGAGGTTCTGGAATAGAATTTTCCTTCGGGAGCTTCTGTTTGAGCGTGAATCATTAAGACGATATCTACATCACGAAAAGCACCTTCCAAAAAAAGCTGTTGCTTACCGCCAAAATATTCAATTTTCCCCTGTGATTTTAATTCCTTACGGGAAGATAAATCAATAAATTCCTCAGCAGGTACCGCCATAAAAGTAATTTTACCGCACAGTTCTTTGTAAACATCGCTTTTTTTGAGTCCAATTGCCGCACCAAGCATTGCCGCAATCTGGGCATGATGTCCGCAGGCATGAGCTTTCCCCTCTTCATCACAGAAAGGATGTCCTTTACAAATCAAAGAATCCATTTCTCCGATAATGCAAACATTAGGCCCTTCTTTTTTGGTATCCAAAGTGGCTTTTACACCGGTTAGGGCTAACGGATATTCATAAGAAATTTCTAAATCCTCAAAGGTTTTTCTTACCAAAGCAGATGTTTTTTCTTCAAAATATCCTATCTCAGGATTTTTCAAGATTTCTTCTGCAATGGATAAAATTTGTTCTTTTTGTTCTTCTATGGTGTTATACAATTTTTGATTGAGTACAGTAATCATAAAAAATTCTCCTGTTTATATGATTGTTATTATTATAACACCATTTATTGCTCTTGTCAATTTTTAAAGTAAAAAGAGTTGCGAATCCTTCGGATTCACAACTCTTTTTTACAACAATCGAAATGTAGTTATATTGTTTATGAATATAGGTTTCCTTACAAACCAATATATTTTCGGGAGTATTACTTTTTGGGCACCAAACCATATAGATAATTATCTTACAAAAAGATGCTTTCTTTTACGAAAATATATAATATTACAAACCAGCAATACACCAGATGCAATAGCACTCGAAGTAAAACTTGAAAGATCCGTTTCTTTTGTAATATAATCAGGTAAAATAGAATCCAAACTCAACATATAACCAAGATTCAATAATGCAACAGATCCGTAAGTCAACGCCAAAAGTACAGGACCAATTTTGCGATATCCGGAAAGTGCAAAACGCGTAACAATGCAAAGTATCGCAATTCCAATGCTAAGGCTTCCGACTATCGTGTCTAAATTTTTCAATCCATCAACCATCTTGTACATTGTATCTGCCTGATCAAAATAGCAAGATCCGGTAATCAATTGGTATCCAGTCAACAAATTTGAAATTGCAGAAGCAAACAGGCTAAAATAAATCAAAAAACTATACCAATTCATTGGTATATCATCTGCATAGGTTGGTACTCCCGACGATTGGGAAGGAACATCATTTTTCACTAAAGCTCCACAAGCAGAACATACAGTTTGACCAAAGCTAATTTCTGCGCCACATTTTTTACAAGTCATAGTTGCATTCTCCTTTTCTTATTGTGAACCGCAACGAAATCAATCTTTAATCCAACGTATGGAATTAAAGATTGAATTTTGCTTAATTATTGAATTTGCTGTCGTTAACATTTTATCACATTGTATCGAATTTGTCTATATTTTTTTAAAAAATACGATAGTTTGTCGCAAAAAAATGTATTATATAATAAAAAAAGGGTTGTGAATCAAATGATTCACAACCCTTTTTACTGATGCTATATTACAACTGATATTGTATTTTAGCCTTTGATTGCAGCCTGAGCAGCAGCCAGTCTTGCAATCGGTACACGGAAGGGAGAACAAGAAACGTAGTCCAAACCGATTTTGTGGCAGAATTCAACGGAAACAGGGTCACCGCCGTGTTCACCACAGATACCGCAATGAATTTCGGGACGAGCTTTTTTACCTAAGGTAACAGCTAATTCCATTAACTGACCAACACCGGTCTGGTCCAGTTTAGCGAAGGGATCGTTTTCAAAGATTTTTGCATCATAGTATGCATCTAAGAATTTACCTGCGTCATCACGGGAGAAACCGTAGGTCATCTGAGTTAAGTCGTTGGTACCGAAGCAGAAGAATTCAGCTTCAGTTGCGATAGCGTCTGCAGTTAATGCAGCTCTGGGGATTTCAATCATAGTACCAACTTCATATTTTAAGTCTGCGCCTGCAGCTGCGATTTCAGCATCAGCAGTAGCAACAACAGCAGATTTCACATATTTTAATTCTTTGATATCGCCAACTAAGGGAATCATGATTTCGGGAACGATGTTCCAATCCGGATGAGCTTTTTTCACATTGATAGCTGCACGGATAACTGCTTTGGTCTGCATTTTAGCAATTTCAGGATAGGTAACTGCTAAACGGCAACCTCTGTGACCCATCATGGGGTTGAATTCGTGTAAGGAAGCAATGATTGCTTTGATATCTTCCACGGTTTTGCCCTGAGCTTTTGCTAAAGCAGCAATGTCAGCTTCTTCGGTGGGAACAAACTCATGCAACGGAGGATCTAAGAAACGGATACATACCGGATTTCCTTCCAGTGCTTCGTACAGAGCTTCAAAGTCACCCTGCTGATAGGGCAGGATTTTTTCTAATGCAACTTCTCTAGCTTCAACGGTGTCGGAGCAAATCATTTCTCTGAATGCAGCGATTCTGTCTGCTTCGAAGAACATATGCTCGGTACGGCACAGACCGATACCTTCAGCACCTAATTCAACAGCTTTTTTCGCATCAGCAGGAGTGTCAGCATTGGTTCTAACTTTTAAGGTTCTGAACTCGTCTGCCCACTGCATGATTCTGCCGAATTCGCCAGCGATTTCAGCGTCAACGGTGGGGATAATACCGTCGTAGATGTTACCGGTGGAACCGTCGATGGAGATTTCATCGCCTTCTACGAAAGTTTTACCTGCTAAGGTGAATTTTTTGTTTTCTTCATCCATGTTGATTTCGCCACAACCGGATACACAGCAGGTACCCATACCACGAGCAACAACTGCTGCGTGAGAGGTCATACCGCCACGAACGGTTAAGATACCCTGGGATGCTTTCATACCGGTGATATCTTCGGGAGAGGTTTCTAAACGAACTAAGATAACTTTTTTGCCCTGGTTATTCCAGTTTTCTGCATCTTCTGCAGTAAATACAACCTGACCGCAAGCAGCACCGGGAGAAGCACCTAAACCTCTACCCATGGGAGTTGCAGCTTTTAATGCTTTTGCATCAAACTGGGGATGTAATAAAGTATCTAAGTTTCTGGGATCGATCATAGCAACAGCCTGTTTTTTATCGATCATGCCTTCGTCTACTAAGTCACAAGCGATTTTTAAAGCAGCTTTTGCAGTTCTCTTACCATTTCTGGTCTGGAGCATATACAGTTTTTTGTTTTCAATGGTAAATTCCATATCCTGCATATCTCTGTAGTGATCTTCTAAGATTGCACAAACTTTGTTGAATTCAGCGAAAGCTTCGGGGAAGGTTTCAGCCATCTGAGCGATGGGCATAGGAGTACGAACACCTGCAACAACGTCTTCACCCTGAGCGTTTACTAAGAATTCACCCATCAAACCTTTTTCACCGGTAGCGGGGTCACGGGTAAATGCAACACCGGTACCACAGTCATCGCCCATGTTACCAAATGCCATCATCTGTACGTTAACAGCGGTACCCCAGGAATAAGGAATATCGTTGTCACGTCTGTAAACGTTAGCACGGGGGTTGTCCCAAGAACGGAATACAGCTTCAACTGCACCCATCAACTGTTCTTTAGGATCAGACGGGAAGTCTTTACCGATTTTGGATTTGTATTCAGCTTTGAACTGACCTGCTAATTCTTTTAAGTCTTCAGCAGTTAATTCAACGTCCTGAGTAACGCCTTTCTTTTCTTTCATTTCGTCGATAAGTTCTTCAAAGTATTTCTTACCAACTTCCATAACTACGTCAGAATACATCTGAATGAATCTTCTGTAGCAGTCCCAAGCCCATCTTGCGTTACCGGTTTTTGCAGAAATTGCTTCAACAACTTCTTCATTTAAACCTAAATTTAAGATGGTATCCATCATACCGGGCATAGAAGCTCTTGCACCGGAACGAACAGAAACTAATAACGGATTTTCCTTATCTCCAAATTTTTTGCCGCAGATTGCTTCCATTTTTGTGATATTTTCCATAATTTCAGCCTGAATTTCTGCGTTGATGGTTCTGCCATCTTCATAGTACTGAGTACAAGCTTCGGTAGAAACAGTGAAGCCCTGAGGAACCGGCAGACCAATTTTGGTCATTTCAGCCAGGTTCGCACCTTTACCACCCAGCAGTTCACGCATTTTTGCGTCACCTTCGGAAAAAAGGTATACAAATTTTTTACCCATTAGTAAAAACCTCCTAAGTATATAATGTTATTTTTTACAATTGGTAGGTCTAATCGGTTATTCAAAAGAATCGTGTCACGCTTTTGAAAACACATTAGACCATAATGCTATATTATATCATAAATCTGTAATTTGTAAAGAGTTTTTGCATAACTTTTTGCGTTTTTTTACCTTTTTTCTCTTTTTTTTCACCACGAATCAAGAAAAAAGTCAGATTACCTCATTTTTTAGATAATCTGACTTAATTTTTATACAGAAAATAACCTTTGAAAAAATTCCACAATTTTAAATTTACAAACAATTTGCTTCTTGTTTCCTGTGATGACGGACGCTTCTTTATCAGTTAAAATATAATTTATTGATTGACAATCGACATCGACCGATTCCGTAACTCCTTCGATTTTACATAATGACGGATACATTACACAAAAAAAATTCTCTCCGCCTCCATCCCCCAATGTGATAGAAACTGCGTCATAGCATCCGGCTGGTAATACAAAATCGGAGTATTCACGTACCGGAAATTCCTTTTTGCCAACAAAAACATCAGCTTCATAAGAAAAACCGTTTTCCCTTAGCACCCTATCCGCAATATTTTTCAGTTCTTTTTGATGATTCTTAAAATAAGCCAGCGCTTCCTCTTTCGAAGAAATTTCCGAAAAATCCATTTCAGAAAAAATTGTTTCCCGCACTTTCATTTTAACACCTTGATCTTCCATCGAGTTACTGTTTGCAACAATATGAAAGCGAAGAAACTTTTCTGAAATTTGTTCTGCCTCCGCCACCATTCCCAACAATGTACCAATTAAAAACACAACCAATACTGCAATAATGACTGCTTTGTTATCATTCAAGAATTTCTTGATGCAATTTGTTTTTTGATATAGTTGTTTCATGCACATTCTCCTCACTATAAAAATAAGAACCGTATCATTTTGATACGATTCTTATCATTTTTGAATAAAATTATACTTCCATTAAAAAAACTTGATCATCATAAGCAATAAGGCGATCTTTTGCTTTTTGGGCATTATCCAAAGAATCAAAAATTCCAAAAACGGATGGACCGCTTCCGCTCATCACACTGCCCATCGCACCTTCTTCCAGCATCACGGATTTCAATTCCGAGATTAAGGGATGCTTTTTCACGGTAACTTCCTCCAAAACGTTATACATTCTGCGAGAAATTCCTTGAAGGTCTCCGGATTCCAATGCACTGATTGCCCCTTGGGTATCCGGATGAAGCTCTAATTTAGACGCTTGAAGGGATGTGAAAACTTCTTTCGTGGAAACATTAATATGTTTGGGTTTAATCAAAACAATCCAACAAGAAGGCAACTTCGGAAGTACTGATAAACACTCTCCCGTTCCTTCTGCTAACGCTACCCCGCCCTGTAAACAAAACGGAATATCTTTCCCAATGGTATTTCCAAGTTTCTGAAGTTTTTCAAGCGGTAAATTCGCTTCATACAACTCGTTCAGTCCCAGAAAAACTGATGCTGCATCGGTACTGCCACCGGCAAGTCCTGCGCTAACCGGAATTTTTTTTTCGATTTCAATGGAAACACCACCCTGAATCCCGGTTGCTTCAAAAAATAATTTTGCAGCGCGAAATGCAATATTTTTTTCATTATTGGGTAAAAAAGTTAAATTGGTATTGACTGAAATACCCTCTTGTTTGGTAAGCGTTACGGTATCTGCCAGAGGAATCTCTACCATAATCATTTTAAGATCATGATAACCATCCTCTCGCTTACCTAAAACATCCAGTGTTAAATTTATTTTAGCTTTCGCATGCTTTACAAGTTTATTCATAATTTTCCAGCTCCTCAATTGCTTTTTGCAGCTGTGTATCCCGAGAACGTTCCATTAAGAAAACACTCATGGTCTGATCTTCAATTGCAACTTCAATATCCGGCTTTAATCCAACTTTGTGAATGTTTTCACCACACGGCAGGAAATACTCACCGACCGTCAACAAAACTGCACTATCGGAATCAATATAAAAATTCTGCCCAACAACGCCTTTTCCGTATGAATTTTGGCCAATCAGTTTTGCCGCATTATTATCTCGCAAACCACCTGCCAAAAGCTCTGCAGCACTGGCTGATCCCTCATCAATCAATACACAAATGGGAACATCCACTGCATTTTCAGCATCGGAGTGTTCTTTCGTTTCTGAACCGTCTGTATACTTGATGGAAACAATGGTACCTTCCGGCATCAGATAATCAGCAACACCTACTACACTTTCCAACGTACCACCGGAATTTGATCGTAAATCAATCACTAATCCCTTTAATTGAGATTGATCCAATTCTTCAAACTTCTGAATAAATTCTGCATCAGTTCCGATATCAAAGCTGGAAATACGCACATAACCGATACCATTTTCAAGCATCTCTGCACGAACTGTCTCTACAGAAACTTCTGTACGTACAAGTTCAATTTGTTTTGTTTCACCGTCCGGAGTGAGAATTTCCAATGCAACAGATTCACCAATAGGGCCACGAATCATATCCACAGCTTCGTCAAGCAAATCACCGGTAACAGGGGTATCTTCCACTTTAATAATACGATCTCCGGTTTTAATACCTGCTTCCTGTGCCGCAGAACCGTCAAAAGAATTCATAACAGTGATAAAATTACTGTCATCTACAGTAACCTCAATCCCGATTCCTACATAATTCCCTTCAATTTCTTCATTAAAGCTTGCTAAATCTTCCTGAGAAATGTAACCCGAAAAAGGATCACCCAAATGATTTACATAACCTGACATCGCATAATCAAAAGCTTCTTCATCATCAATATCGTCCTGAAAATAATAATTTTCGTGAATCAACTCATTCAATTTTTGCAGCTTAAGAGCCTGCATGGTATAATTGCCTGCATTGGTTCCGCTTCTTTCTTGCAAAACACCACTGAAATACCCAATTAAGCCAATTGCTATCGCAATTATAACATAAAGAACTGACTGAAGAATTTTTTTTAAATTCGGTCCTTTTTTCGAAGAATTATTATTTTCCATATCAATGCCTCGCTTTATCTGTAATTTGAGGGTACCACATTCGTGGTACCCTCGTTACAAGTATATGTAAGAAGAACGGATTTCATATCTTAAAATCTACAATCTCCTTTTTAAGGACTAACATAATTCAACGGATTCTGTACTGCACCGTTTACCTGAACTTCAAAATGCAGATGAGGCCCAGTTGACCAACCGGTACTACCTACATTTGCAATTTTCTGTCCTTTCTTAACAACAGCACCCTTTGAAACTACGTTAGAAGAATGATGACCGTATAAAGTAGAAATACCTCCACCATGATTAATAACGATATAGTTACCATATGCGCCGGAATATCCGGATATAATTACCGTACCGCTATCTGCTGCCACAACAGATGCACCGCTGGGAGCACCAATATCAATACCTGTATGTAATTTCTGTACCTTCAATACAGGATGGAATCTGGAGCCGAAATATGAAGTAACAGTCGGATAACCAGGAGCCGGCCATGTCATACCGCTACCGGAAGTAGAGGATGAGCTTCCTGATGAAGAATCGGAAGAAGATGAGCCAGAAGAATCCCCGGAAGATGTATCTGACGATTCACTTTGCTGAGCTGCCTCTGCTTCCGCTTTTGCTTTTTCTGCAGCTTCCCGCTCAGCAGCAGCTATAGCAGCAATCTGCGCCTGAATAGAAGCACTTTCTGTTTCGAATTTTTCATATTCCGCTGTATAGCTCTCTATATCCGCTTCTAACTGAGCAATCATTGTTGCATTTTCGTCGATTAAGGTTTGTAAATTTGCTTTTTCGGTATCTGCCGCTGTTTTTACAACCTGAAGTTCACCTTCTTTTTCACCCAGGACAACTTTTGCAGCCTCAACCAGAGACTTACGTCCAACGATATCGGTAATTACCTTTTGGTCAAATGCAGCAACCTGCTCTACAACGTCCATCCGATAAAAAAGATCAGACAAACTGGAACTGGACAGTAAAACATCTAAATAAGACGCCGTGTTTTCTTCATAAAGCGCTCTCATACGAAGCTTGAACAGTTCTCGATTTTTGTCTTCGTCCTCAGTCAAATGTAAGATTTCTGCTTCTTTATCATCGATTTGTGTTTGTAACGCAGCAACCTGGTTGTCCAATGCTTCTACTTTTGCGGCAGCATCAATCATTTGTTGGTCCAAAACCAACTTGGTTTCTTCGTAAGTCGCTTTTGATTCTTCAGCCTCATCAGCTTTTTCCTTCGCTTCTTCAGCTTTCTGCTGAACTTCCTGATTTTGCTGTTCTAATTCAGCACGTTCGTCCGCCATAACAACGGAAGACAAACCACAAGAAAGCAGTAATATAAAAGCTAAAAGTAATGTAATGATTCTATTACGCTTCACAAATTTCATTCCTTTCTTTCAAGAACAATCCCGATATCATCCATTCTGTTAGTTCTAATTGAAAAAATTAGTTATCAACGGAATTAGCACTACCATTAAAAATACAGCAATGGCTGACCACATCAACATAATGCGAAACTCTTGAGCATTATAAGATTGTCTTTCTGCGGAATATCGCCGTTTGTAACGGCGATGCCGTCTATATTGGTGTTGCAAACGGTATTTTCGCGTAGAAAAACGCGTATTCTCTTGTTGTTTTTCTTTCATAACATTCTCCAAGTAAAACGCTAATTTCAGTTTTAAAAACCTTAGGGATTATACCTTCAAATGTTTATTTACAGCAAATCCGGCACCTAATCCTCCGATACAAATTCCGTAAGCACTATTAATTAAGAATAACTGATAAAATATGTTTAAAGGTTTAATCAAATAAATACCATTCATTACCTGATGAATTTTCGGGAAAATCAAATGATATCCGTAAGCTAATAATAGACTGGAAATTAATGCCCCTATAATACCTACCAAAATTCCCTCGAACACGAACGGTGTTTTAACGAAACCGTTGGTTGCACCAACATATTTCATAATATTGATATGTTTTCTGCGAGAATAAATAGACACATTGATAATATTGGTGATAATGCTTAAACAAAGCACTGCCAAACCTAAGTAAATAACAATACTGTATATATTGATTTTTCCTCTTGCATCAGATAATTTCTGAGAAGTTTCCAAATTATCAGAAATCGCATCAACCTCGTCTAACAGACGAATTTCATCCATCACATAATCAGCTTGATCCAGATTAGTGATCGTAACAATGAAACGATTTCGGAACGGATTATCTTCTTCAGAAAGTCCCTGAAGAACAGGATCATCAGCCATCTTGGTTTTAAACTCCGCAAACGCCTCAGATTTGGTCATTAAAGTTGCACTATCAACCATTGCAATCGACATAAGTTTCTCATGTACTGCATCCAATTCTTCATCTAAAACAGTATCTTTAATGTAAATATTAAATTCAAAATTATTGCTGAGCTGATTGGAGACATGCACCAGATTTACGGATATCAGCTGAATAAAGCCGGTAACCAGCAAAGATACCACGATGGTAATCATTGTCATAAAAGTTACGGTTTTATTTGTGCTCAAATTACCGAAGGATTCTTTAATGAAATAACTAAAATTCTTCATCTTCGCTGTAGCCTCCTCTTTCATCATCTCTGACAATAGTTCCGCCATCCACAGCAATAACACGTTTATGCATACTGTCTACGATATCTTTATCATGAGTTGCAACAATAATGGTGGTGCCGCTACGGTTAATTTCTTCTAAATACTCCATAATTTCCTTGGATGTATCAGGATCAAGATTACCTGTGGGTTCATCCGCGATAATCAAATTCGGGTTATTTGCCAAGGCTCTTGCAATGGCAACACGCTGCTGTTCCCCACCGGATAACTGCTCCGGCAGAAAATGTGCTTTCTGAGACAACCCAACTCTCCCCAAAACATCAGGAGCACGTCTTCTGATCTGGCGGTTTGTTGCACCAACAACCTTCATGGCAAATGCAACATTTTCAAGCACAGTTTTATTATCCAACAAACGGAAATCCTGGAATACCATACCCAAAGTTCTTCTGTAATACGGAATTTCTCTTCTTTTCAGTTTATTTACCTGAATATCATTGATAATGATTTCGCCGGAGGTTGCCTGTTCTTCCGCGGTAATCAATTTGATTAAGGTTGATTTTCCGGCACCACTATGTCCTACTAAAAAGACAAATTCACCTTTTTCAATATCTAAATTAACATTTTCCAATGCAGTTACATTGGTATCTTCATATGTTTTTGAAACATTTTTAAATTGTAACACTGTTTAGCACCTCAAATTTTCATCACATTTGCTGAGAGATATTTTTTTACCATCATCGCCACTTTGAAGATTATTGCATCATCAAATTCTCTTAAATCCAGCCCTGTTAATTTCTGAATTTTATCCAAGCGATACACCAATGTATTTCTGTGGATGAAAAGCTTTCTGGAGGTTTCGGAAATGTTTAAGCTGTTATCAAAGAATTTCTGAATTGTCATCAAGGTTTCAGAATCTAGTTTATCAATAGAATCTTTTTTAAAAACCTCATCCAAAAACATCTGACAAAGTTTTACGGGGAGCTGATAAATCAATCTGCCGATTCCCAAAGATTCATAATTTAAAATTTCTTTATCAGCATCAAATACACGACCGATTTCCAATGCTACCTGTGCTTCACGGTAAGAAGCTGCAATATCTCGCAACGTAACTGCAACAGAACCGATGCCCACACAAATATTAACCATTGCTTCAGCGCGAACGGTATCAATAATGGTAGAAACCAAAGATTCCTGTTTCTTTGCAGAACGTTCCGTTTCTGAAACTTCACAAATAACAGCAATATTCTTTTCATCTAAGGAAATTACAAACTGTTTCCCTTTTTCCGGGAACATACCGTTTAAAATTTCGGCAACATTTCCTTCATCCTGAACAGGAAGATTCACAAGATATACTGCTCTGGGTACTTCATAGGCAAGTTTTAATTCCTTGGAACGAGCGTAAACCTCACCGGGAAGGATGCTGTCTAAGAGTATATTTTTCAAGAAATTGCCTGCATCATACTTTTCTTCATAAAAGTGTTTGATATTAGAAAAAGTTGCCGCAAGCATCTGAGCATACTTTTTCGCTATTTCGGAATCAGATTCCACATAGATACAAAATTCAAGCTTGGATCTTACAAAAATCGGTTTATAGGTCACTCCATTTTCTACCACAACTGAACCGTCATTGAGTAAATCCAGATCAATTGGAAAATGTTTTCCTAAGGTCATATTGTTGGAGCCTGCAATTACGATACTGTTATCATCAAGTACCCCGAATTGATATTCAATGATTCCTACAAACTGATATACGGCATTTTGAAAATGTTTATGAATCATACTGTACCACCTTACTGTGTTTGATTGTACGTGTTTTAAACAAATTAAGAACCCGTACATACTTTCCAATAATATTTCACATATTATCATAACATAAAAATGTGAAGATTTCAAGTATTTTTTACATTTATTTGTAATTTTATATGAATTTATACATATTTTTTCAGTTCTGTAATTGCTTTGCAAAGCTGCGGATCCTGGTTTTCGCCACCACGAGCTTCCAAGATCTTTTGAAAACGAGCCAACTCTCTTTTCAAATATTGCTGAATAAAGCTGTCATTGCTTTCCAACAGTTTTCTACCGAGCAGCAAACTCATTTCATCGGAATTTGGTTCAACCCCTTTGGAAACAGACATTATCACATAAAACCGTCTGTCTTCCACGGCAATTCTCTCTTCCGTAATCAAAAATCCGTTTTCTGCCAAAAACTTTCTTAGTACGGGAATTTCGCTTTGCGGCTGTAACACCATATACTTTGCACGCTTTGCTATCTCCAATGAAGCTTCCAATATTTCCGCAATCAAACGACCGCCCATTCCGCAAATAGAAATGACATCAAAATCAATGCCGCCTAATTCTTTCAAACCGTCGCTTTTTATAGTTTGGATCATATCTTTCATATGAAAAGCAGCAATATTTTTCAATGCGGTTTTTAATGGACCATCTCGCAAATCGCACGCATAAGCCTTTTTTATTTTATTTTGCTGCAATAAATAGATGGGAAGATAACCATGATCACAGCCGATATCGCAAAGTACATCAGTCTCCCCTATCATTTCAGCCACAGTTTTTAAACGCTCAGTAATCGGAATTTGCATATTTATAATCTCCAAAATATTCTCATTTTCATTTAACATATTATATCATACCTGCTTAAATTTGTCAAATTACGATAAAAATTTATAAAAATGCAAATTAACAGTTGATTTTTTTTAAAGAATATGCTAGAATAATTAGGCATATTTATGTAAATAAAATTTTTTATATTATTTTTATTTCAAAGGAGATTTTTCAAAATGAAAAAACTTATGCAACTGATGGCACTGGTTCTTTGTATGTTATTACTCTTCACCGGCTGCCAGAAAGCTACTACTAATGAATCCAAAACCGACTCCGATGACACTTTAGTTATCGGCTACACCATCTATGAACCCATGAACTATTTAGATGAAAATGGTAACTTAACCGGTTTTGACACTGAATTTGCGGAAGCTGTTTGTAAAAAACTGAACAAAACTCCCGAATTTGTTGAAATCAACTGGGACACTAAATTTGTGACCTTAGATTCTGACCAGATTGACTGTATCTGGAACGGTATGACTATTTCTGATGAAGTAAAAACCAACTGTTTAGTTTCTACTCCTTACGTAAAAAATGCGCAGGTTGTTGTAATGGCAAAAGATAAAATCGAAGATTACACCACTGTGGAAAGCTTAAAAGGATTAACCTTTACCGCTGAAGCAGGCTCTGCAGGTGAAGAAGCAATCAAAACCAATGGTTTAGACGAAAACTACAATCCTGTAAATGTGCAGACTGATGCTTTAATGGCTGTTGCAGCAGGTCAGGCTGATGCTTGTGTTATCGATATCACTATGGCTAAAGCATCCACCGCAGAAGGAACCAGCTACGAAGACTATGCATATGGTCTCGAACTGACCACCGAAGAATACGGCATTGGTTTCAGACTGGATGATACCGAACTTCAGGAATCTGTTAACACTGCAATTTCTGAATTATACGAAGACGGTACTTTAACCGCTTTAGCTGAAAAATACAATCTGAACTTAGCGTTCTAATTTTAAAAGACAAAATATAAAAAGGGTTGTGGTAAAATGAAGCTATTCTCTTTTGCAACAACCCTTTTTCAATCATTATGAGGTTACTATGCAACTTTTTTTAAAGGTTACAAAAAGCCTTTTGGAAGGCTTTGTAACAACATTTAAAATTTTCGGATTAACACTGGTTATGGCGTTACCCTTAGGGCTGATTATTTCATTCGGTTCCATGAGTAAATCAAAACTGATTAAATATCCTGTGAAAACTTTGATTTGGATTATACGTGGAACTCCGTTGATGCTTCAACTTATTGCATTCGGATTTGGTCCCGGTTTAATGGGAATCAAAGGAACCGATATGTTTACTGCGGTAATATTTGCCTTTGTTCTCAATTATTCTTGCTATTTCGCAGAAATTTTCCGTGGCAGTATTGAAAGTATTCCCAAAGGACAATACGAAGCAGGTGCTGTTCTCGGTCTCACTAAGCGACAGGTATTTTTCAAGATTATTTTAATGCAAGTGGTAAAGAGAATTATTGCTCCTATGAGCAACGAATTTTTAACATTGGTAAAAGACACTTCTCTTGCCAACACCATCATGATTTATGAAATCACTTGGAATGCAAAACGAATGATGAACAGCGAACATATTCTTTGGCCCCTGTTCTACTCCGGTGCATTTTATCTCGCATTCTGCGGTATTTTAACCCTACTCTTCGGATACATCGAAAAGAAACTCAGCTATTATAAAGTGTAACGAGGTAAATCCACTATGTTAGAAGTTAAAAATCTTATGAAAAGCTTTGGCAAAACCGAAGTATTAAAAGGCGTAAATTTCTCCATCAAAAAAGGTGAGGTACTCTCCATTATCGGTTCTTCCGGCGGCGGTAAAACTACTCTTTTACGTTGCTTGAATTTTTTAGAATTTGCAGAAAAAGGAACAATTTCCGTCAATGGAAAAGTGATTTATGATGGCGAACAAAAAGATAAAATGAAAGAACAGTATATCCGCGAAATGAGACTTCATTTCGGGTTGGTTTTCCAATCCTTCAACTTGTTTCCGCAATATACAGTACTAAAAAATGTTACATTAGCGCCCAATCTTTTAAAAGTGGATACTCCGGAAAACATTGAAAAAAAGGCAAAAGATTTACTTGCAAAAGTAGGTTTATCCAACAAAATTAACAATTATCCTTGCGAGCTTTCCGGTGGTCAACAG
Organism: Oscillospiraceae bacterium; assembly: GCA_015068645.1. Taxonomy (NCBI): domain Bacteria; kingdom Bacillati; phylum Bacillota; class Clostridia; order Eubacteriales; family Oscillospiraceae; species Oscillospiraceae bacterium. The sequence continues at coordinate 21,604 of SVKD01000001.1, read as the reverse complement.
CAACGTGTTGCCATTGCCAGAGCGTTAGCATTAAATCCCGATATTCTCTGTTTTGATGAACCCACTTCTGCATTAGACCCTGAATTAACCGGAGAGGTGCTTAAGGTAATCAAACAACTGGCTGACCAAAAAACAACGATGGTAATTGTTACCCACGAAATGGCATTTGCAAGAGATGTTTCTGATAAAGTGATTTTTATTGATAACGGAATTATTGTAGAACAAGGTACTCCCGAAGAAGTGTTTGATCATCCGAAAAGCGAACGTTTACATGCGTTCTTACAAAGCTATCATACTTAAAAATAAAAAGGGTATACGCTGTATATCCTTTTTCTTCTAATTAAATTTTGAAAGGTCTCTCTTTTTATGAACAGCAAACTTTCACAACTACTGGATAAAATGGAATATGCCATTTTTGATATGGACGGAACTCTCTTAGATTCTATGCCAATCTGGGTAAATCTTGGTGAGACTGTTTTGAAATCTTTGGATATCATTCCTGACGAAGAAACAAACAGACGATTTAAAACAATGACACTAACCCAGTCTTCTCACTATATCAAAGAGCATTTCCCCTTAAAAATAAGTGCCGAAGAACTTCTGCAAATTTTTACAGATACAGTAAAAAAAGGATACGAAGAAGAAGCTCCCCTAAAACCTGGCGTGATGGATTTTCTAAAATTATTAAAATCCAAAAACATTAAAATGTGTGTAGCAACTGCATCTGAAAGACATCTTACAGAAGCAGCCCTGAAACGAACCGGGGTTCTCCCCTATTTAGAATTTGTCATTACCTGCTCTGATATCGGCAAAACAAAAGAAACTCCCGACATTTATTTGGAAGCGATGCAACGTATGGGCGGAAACTTAACGAATACCGTAGTATTTGAAGATGCATATTTTTCAATTATTTCGGCAAAAAACGGCGGCTTCCCCGTTGTAGCAATATTTGATGAATGTGCAAAAAGCGACAAGAAATCCATTAATCTGCTTGCAGATGCATACATAGATTCATTCGAAGAAGTACTTTTGAAATAAGAACCCGACCCGATGACGCAATCAAAGATTGCGGTCGGGTGCCCCGGAACCTTGTTGTATTCACAATAAAAAAAAATCCATTTACTGAAAAACAGTAAATGGATTTTTTTTATTAATTAATGAATATCTAATTTTAAAAATTCCTGATATGCTTTTTCCCAAACTTTCACATCTTTGGGAGAATATGTTGTGGTAGTTTCAGAATTTTTGATAATCTGACGTGCTTCTTTTAAATCTTTGATATCACCACCTGCAATCAACTGTGCTGCCACATTCCCCAATGCAGTTGCTTCGATAGGACCTGCTACAACATCAACGCCACAGGAATTTGCGGTCATTTGGCAAAGCAGATTATCTTTGGTACCGCCACCAACAATATGAATTACTTCATATTTTTTGCCGGTAACATCCTGAATATTTTCAAACGCATAACGATATTTTAATGCTAAGCTTTCATAGATACAACGCATTACTTCCCCGCGTCTTTCAGGAACATACTGGTTGGTATCTTTGCAGTAATCTTTGATATACTGAGGCAGGTTACCGGGTTTACCGAATTTAGGATAATCAGAATCAATAAAGCATTTGAATGCTTCTTCTGCCAACGCTTCTTTTTCTAAGTCTCCATAAGTTACGGCAAAACCTTCCCGAATCCACTGACGTCTGGATTCCTGAATGAGCCATAGACCCATAATATTTTTTAAGAAACGGATGGTATCGTTGTATCCGCCTTCATTGGTCAAATTATATTTCTGAGATTTTTCATTGATATAAGGCTGTTTTGATTCGGTACCAAATAAGGACCAAGTACCACAACTGATATAAATGAAATCTTCTTTTTCAGAAGGAACTGCCATAACTGCAGAAGCGGTATCGTGGGAGCCTACTGCACAAACAGGTACAGAAGGTACACCCAATTCATCGCAAATTTCTTTGGAAAGCATTCCTTTTTGGGTGCCCGGTTTAACAATTTGCGGGAATAAACGTCTGGGAATACCCAACTTATCAATCAAATCAAAATCCCATTCTCTGGTTTCGGCATTGATCAGCTGAGTGGTGGAAGCGTGGGTATATTCCACGGTCTTTTCACCGGTTAAAAAGTATGCCAATAAATCAGGGAACAATAAGAAACAGTCTGCACGATCCAATAAATCTTTTCTGTATTTTGCTAAATAATACAGCTGGAAGATAGTATTGAAATTCATAAACTGAGTTCCGGTTTTCTGATAAATTTCTTCTTTAGGAACAATCTGGAATACTTCTTCCATAATGGTGTCGGTTCTGGAATCACGATAGTGAACAGGATTTTCCAAAAGTCTTCCGTCTTTATCGATTAAACCGAAATCAACACCCCAGGTATCAATACCGATGCTGTCAAAACCGCCGTTATGATGTGCTGCTAAAATCCCCTGTTTGATTTCAAACAGCAAACGGAGTACGTCCCAATACAAGGTTCCGCCAACATAAACGGGATCATTTGGGAAACGGTGTACTTCTTTTAGTGAAATTTTATTGTCATCATAGCTACCGATAATGGCTCTTCCGCTAGAAGCACCAAAATCGAATGCTAACACATTTTTACTCATAGCAAATTCCTCCTATTGTTTATTTTTACAATTTATTCTACGGTCACTTTATGTTTTTTAAATACTTTTTTCCAATCATCAGATAATTCTTCATCGGTAAATAACATATCAATTTCTGAAAAATTGCTGAGCTTAATGAAACCAACTTTTTCAAATTTGGATTTATCCAACAGCAAGAATTTATTCATAGCATTATTAAGCATTGCCCGTTTAATCTGAAATTCCACGTCATTGGATTCTAAAACACCCTGCTCCATGGTCATCCCTTTACTGCTGAAAAACATTTTGTTGGCACAAAAGTTTTTATTGATATTATCCACGGCAACCTCACCAACAAAAGACTGGTTATTCACATCCAGTACACCACCGGTAGAAATTACTTTGATTTTTTCGCAGTTGGATAATTCTTCTAAAATCTGAAGGTTATTGGTGATTACTGTGATATTTTTCATATCTTTTAACTGTTTGGATAAGTAATAAGACGTAGTGGAACCGTCCAAAAAAATAGTATCGCCGGGACGAATATGATTTACCGCTTTTTTTGCAATAGCAATTTTCCCTTCAATATTTAAACCTCGGCGTTTTTCCAATGATAAATCCAGTGTGGCTTCTTCATACGGAACTGCTCCCCCATGAGTACGAGTCAACTGCTCCATCTGCTCTAATTTTTCCAAGTCACGACGGATTGTTTCTACTGTAACCTCCAAATCACGTGCCAGATCATTTACCAAAACACTGCCGTTTTGATTCAAAAGTTCTAAGATGCGTTTTCTTCGTTCTAATGCAAACAAAAGAACACCTCCGTATCTCACAAATAGTTTATGATAAGGAAATAGGCCTTAAAAGAACAACTATCATTTTAAAGCCTAATTTCAAAATTCTTATTGCAAATATTGCCACAAATCCTCGTGAGGAGATGCAATTACAACAGTATCATTGAGCACACCGTTATCAATGGCAGATTGTGCTCCTGCTTCAACACCTGCAGTTACTGCTGCAACAGTTCCGGACAAAGCCACATAGGATTTACCGCCCATCCCTCTTGCAACGCGAAGTTCACAAATTTCCACAGCAGCAGCTTTTAAGGCAGCATCCGCAGCCAAAATACAAGATGCAACGGAAAATGTTTCGATAATGCCGAGTGCACCGTTTGTTTCACCACTTGCTGCACCATTCAATGCATCAAATACACGAACATCAATATTACCAAATTCAGAAATATCTAAAATTTTATCGGCAAAATTTTCCTGTGCGTATTCACAAGCCAAGTGCACAGAAGACACACTTCCGCCAAAAATCATCACAAACTTACCGGGGCAGATAGGCTGTGCCATTACCATAGAAACTTGTGTTTTCTTCAAAATATTGTCGCAAATGAAGTAACCTTTTGCAATGTTACTCACTTCAATAATTCCAATGGATACCATCATGATTATTTACCGCCTTATTTTTAGAGAAACCGTTAAGAAACGGTAATCACAATACTGGATTCACTTACAGAAAATACGGTGCCGTTCACAGAACTGTGAATATTTGCACCCAGTGCATTTTCCTTGGGTTTAATAATTAACTGACCAACTGCTACGCTATCTCCCGCTTTTACAATCGCTTCCCCGGGAGCACCAATGTGCATTTTTAAGGGAATAGTTACCTGTTTGGGTTCAGGAATTGTAACGAATTCATATTCGTCACGATAATATTTTAAAACACCCAACCTGTTTACCAAACGTTTGGAGGGAACTCTGCGATATATCCGTTCTGCAACCGGCTTGGATTCTTCAGCCATCACAGGTTTCACACCGTTTTTTAAAAGTTCTGCTTTCACCCGTGCAAACAAACGGTTGGGACTAATATTCTGCGGACAAGCAATGGTCTGACAAACACCGCAATTGGAGCAATAAAATGCTCCCATAAAGGTTTTTGTGTCAGTTGCTTTGGCAGATAACCTCTGCACAATTTTATGAGGTTCAATGGGATATCCCATTAAATATCTGGGACACATATCGGTACACATTCTGCATCCGCAACAATTTCCGGAAGAACGGTTTAGTGCATCAGCCAAGCTTCTGGTTTTTAAACGGATACAAAGCGTGTGATCATCAATAATGAGTAAACTTTTCGTTGTCTTGGTAACAATTGCTGTGTTAGGATTCACGATACTCCCCATCATAGGGCCGCCATCCAACACAGTACAATTTTGGGGAACTTCAATCTTCAAGCTCTCAAAAATATGAGAAACAGGTGTTCCCACAGGAACTTTTATTACATAAGTTTTGTCGGTTTTTCCGCCAACAGTTAAATACTTATGCGTAACAGGAGTTTCTTCCAATGCATTGGCAACATTATAAAGTGTTTCCACATTCATAACCACAACGCCAACTGAAATGGGAAGACGTCCTGCCGGTACAGTTTTTCCCAAAGTTTCCTGAATCAATACCACTTCATCGCCGGAAGGATAAATATCCCCGGTAAAACGGTAAGAAATATTACCGTGGGTAACTTCTTCTTTCATACCAAGTAATTCGGCTGTGTGTTTTTTGATCCCAATTACACCATTTTTGGCACCCGTTTTTTCAATCAATGTGGCTAAAGCGGATTCTAATCGTTCCCGTTCTTCACACAGCAAATAAAAGTCAGTTTTTAAAAGAGGCTCGCATTCTGTTCCATTAATTAAAATGGTTTCAATATTGTCAGCCAATTTTACGTGAGTGGGAAACCCAGCTCCACCGGCACCAACCACGCCGGCTTTTTGTATCAAATTTTTTAAGGTTTGCATCTTAAGTTCAATTCCTTCTATGAAGCGCAATTAAACGCTTTTTGAAAACGAATTACAGATTATAATTAGATTGGTCAACAATTCCCACGATTACTGCATCAATGGGAGTTTTTTCGTTCTGGCAAGCAAATCTTGCACTGTCTCCTAAGGTAACTAAAACCACATCGCCAATGCCGGCACCTAAAGTATCCATGGCAACAACAAAATCATCCTTACCCTTGCCAATGTTAACTACCATCAATTTAAATCCGGTTAAGCTATCTAACTTGCGGGTGGAGAAAATAGAACCTGTAACTTTTCCTACTACCATAACAATACATTCCCTTTTCTTTTACTAAATTTTTGGTGTATGCTATTTTGAAATAATTCTTACGTTGTCTCCGTTTTTTAACCCTGCGGAGTTTGCATCGTCGGTATCAATATGCATTTCGGTGTTGAAATCATCACGTACCCGAACCTGCACATCAAAAAATCTGGTGGGTTTTACACCGTCGATTTCCACATCTACCAAAGAATTGTCGGTCACGCCGAATTTTCTTGCGGTATCCGGAGTCATATGAATATGACGGTTTGCAATAATAACGCCTTCATCCAGGTAGATGGCTCCCTTCGGCCCTACCACAACTAGACGTTCAGAACCCTTGATTTCGCCGGAAGGACGAACCGGAGGACTCACTTTTAATACAAAAGTATCCGTTCTGGAGATTTCAACCTGTGTATTTTTTCTAACAGGCCCCAAAACACGAACATTTTCGATGGATTTTAAGGATTTGCCAACCAAAGTAACCACTTCTTTTGCAGCAAATTCTTTTCCCATCAAAGGCTTTAACATGGTTAATTCATAACCTTTACCAAACAGTTTTTCCAAATCAGTCTGAGATAAATGGATATGACGTTGCGATACCCCAACCTTAATTTCGGAATCATCTGCAGTGTTTGCAGGTGCACTGTCATTTTGTTTATACATTGCTAACACTTGTTTTACAACTTCACTAACGATTTTTTCACGTTCCAAAATGTTCACAACCTTTCTAAATGGAACTTTCCCAAACTCAGTTCATTCTTTTGGGTTCAAGGGTGCAACCAAAAAGAACAAACTGAATTTTTCTTTTTGCTTTTCTTTTTCTGCGTTGCGGTACACGGCCTAAAAAAGACCGTGCACCACCTGCATCAATGTTCAAAAATGCAATTATTTAATCTGGGGCAGAATTTTTTCTACATCACCGTGCGGTCTCGGAATAACGTGAACAGCAACGATTTCGCCCAGTCTTGCAGCAGCTTCAGCGCCAGCTTCGGTTGCAGATTTAACCGCACCAACGTCGCCTCTAACCATAACGCTTACTAAACCGGAACCGATTTTTTCAGTACCAATTAAGGAAACGTTAGCTGCTTTTACCATTGCATCAGCTGCTTCGATTGCAGCTACTAAACCTCTGGTTTCAACCATTCCTAAAGCTTCAAAGTTCATTACGAATACCTCCATAATTTATATTTTTGTTTTTTACGAAATTGGATTTAGAAATCTGTGAGGAATTTGGTAACCTCTTCATGAGGTCTTGCAATTACTTCACAACATTTCACATTACCGATCCGGGCAGCCGCCACACGACCGGCTTCCACTGCAGAAGTTACAGCGGATACAGTACCTGCAACAACCATAGTCACCAAACGGCCACCAAGACGACGTTCAATATGAACCAATCTTACATTTGCGGCCTTTAACATAGCGTCTAAGCCTTCGATGGCTGCGGCTAATGCCTGCACTTCCAATAAGCCGATTGCTTCCATTTGTTCGTTCTCCTTTCACTACGGGATTATCTCTCACTCCAAACGGAGCGAGAGACATCCGTTCGATAGAGTCAAGGATTTATCTTACTTCAGTTCGGGTAAGATTTTTTCAACGTCGCCATGGGGTCTGGGAATTACGTGTACAGCAACGATTTCGCCTAATCTAGCAGCTGCCTGAGAACCAGCTTCGGTAGCAGCTTTTACTGCACCAACGTCGCCTCTAACCATAACGCTTACCAAACCGGAACCGATTTTTTCGGTACCAACTAAGGTAACGTTTGCTGCTTTTACCATTGCATCAGCTGCTTCGATTGCAGCTACTAAACCTCTGGTTTCAACCATACCTAATGCTTCAAAATTCATTTTTAAATCCTCCTGGCCTTTGGCCTTTTATAATAATTTTTATTAACAATTGTTATTCCCCGATTGTTTGCTGTTCGGGATCTTCAGCAGGTTTCGCCTTTGCAGGACGTCCTCTTTTTTTCGGTGCATTTGCTACCGGTTGGGATGTTTCTGCTTTTGCTTCCGAAACAACCGGTGCGATTGTTTCAGAAGTTTTTTCAATTTTCGACTCTGCTTTTTTTGCGGATTTTTTTCCGATAGGTTCATTTCCCACCTTGCACAGATAAGCCAGTTTGTCAATATCCGGTCCGGGACGGGAAATGATGTGTGATACAATGTAGAGTCCTCGTTGTTCTGCCTGCGCTTTTGCAGCCGCAACACCTGCGGTTACTGCAGAAACGGAACCTTCCATTTTCACAATCATTACCAAGGGAACTTCCGCGCTATCGCCATTGGCAGGTTTTGTGGTATCCAGCGCAATAATTTTTACCGCAGCTGCTTTGGCAGCAGCATCAGCACAAACGATTGCGGTAGTGAACCCAAAAACCTCAACCATTCCCAATGCATTCATTGTAAATCCTCCTTATATTCAGATTCACTCTGATTATTCATTGATGATGGCGATTTTTAAGCCTTCCATCTTCAGATTGGTCTGATGAGCTTCATTAATCTGGGAAAGCGGATATTTGTGAGTAATCAGCTTTTTAATCGGTAAACCGATGCCCTGAGCTCTCTTTAAGAAATCGAAGGTGGTTGCATAATCGCGTAAAGTATATACCCAGGAACCAACAACAGTCAGTTCTTTTGCGCAAATATCGAAGTGAGGGTTAATAGTAGCATCTCCACCATTGATGAAGAAACCAAGTTCGCACAGTCCGCCGCCTTTTCTTACGAATTTATATACATTGGAATGAGCGATGGGAGAACCGGTACACTGGAATGCAAAATCAGCATAGTAACCGCCGAATGCATCTTTCACAGCGTTGGTTAACTCATCAATACCTTTATGGTTTTTAAAGTTAACGGATTTAGTTGCACCCATTTCTTTTGCAAATTGTAATCTCTTTTCTTCACCGTCTACTGCAACGATGTTTTCAACACCCATGGTACGCAAGATTGCGATACATAACAAACCGATGGGTCCGCAACCCTGAACAACCACGCGGCTGTTGAATCTTAAGATACCAACAGTTTTTGCACGTTCTACTGCATGGATTAAAACGGCAGCAGGCTCGATTAAGATTCTGCTTTCTAAATCTAAGTCAGATACATTGAATACGGTGGAACCGCCTCTGATTACCATATAGTCAGCAAACCAACCATTCAGGTGAATATCATCGTCGGGAATTAAACCGTAAACGTCTGCACCGTCACCAACGTTCTGTTTGTTTAAGTCAAACATAGTGATGTTGGGGTCATCTTTAAAAATCATACAGGTAACAACTTTGTCACCGATGTTTAAAGCTTTGCCTGCGCTGTCTTTTTTCACATTTTTACCCATTTTCACGATTTCGCCGGTACCTTCGTGACCTAATACCACGGGAATTAAGCCGAAGGGGTCACGTTTGAACTCGTGAGCGTCAGTTCCGCAGATACCGCAGCCTTCTACTTTGACTAAGATATCGTCGTCACCAAGTTCAGGAATGGGAAACTCTTTGATATCGTAATGCTCCAAAGAGGTGAGCATTGCGGCTTTTGCAGTTTTGGGAATGGGACCTGCAGATTTTCCGCAAGTGCAATTTCCGCCACAGCTGCAATCAGAACCGCCGTTTAAGTTGTTTAAAACTTGTTTTACGATTGATTCAATCGCTTTTTCGTTCATTTCCATCTTAACGATCCCTCTTTCTATATATACTGAATTTTTAAACTAAATAATTCTGAAGCCGTCCACCAGAACACATCTTCTCTGACGGGTGAAGCTTCTTGCGGAGGTAATACCTTCGCCGGTGGGTCCTGCGATGGTAAAGGTGGTGTGACCTTCACCGCCTGCACCGATACCTGCATAGGAAGGTGCATTTTTTACAAAGATAGTGGTTTCCACTTCTCTTGCAAATTTGGTTAAGTTATCAATGTTTTTGGAATGCATATGAGCACTGTGACGGTTGCCGTGTTCGTATTTCACGCCCAAACGGATTGCTTCGTCAACATCCTTTACAGACACGATGGGTAAAATCGGCATCATCAATTCTTCGGATACAAAGGGATGATCTTCGGTGGTTTCCATAATGATCAGGCGGGTATCTTTGGGAGCATCGGTAATACCAATTGCTTCTAAGAACAGGTTTGCATCTTTACCAACCCAATCTTTATTGAGCATCAATTTACGTTTCGGTCTGTCGGAGCATCCTTCGCCCTGTTTGCATTCTTCCACAGTTAATGCAACATTTACTAATTTATCAATATCGGATTTATTTTTCAGCAAGTATGCACCATTCTGAGTCATATAGTGAATCAGCTCGTCTTTGATACTTTCTACAGCAAAACACTCTTTTTCTGCAATACAGGGCAGATTGTTATCAAAGCTTGCACCTGCAACGATATCTTTTGCCGCTTTTCTGATGTCGGCAGTTTCGTCTACAATTACGGGCGGGTTTCCTGCACCTGCACCGATTGCTTTTTTACCGGAGGAAAGCAGTGTTCTAACAACACCGGGGCCACCGGTTGCCACCAACAATTTAATGTCGGGGCATTTAATCATAGCGTCAGCAGTTTTCAAGGTAGGTTTGGTAACAGATACTACCACATTTTCAGGACCACCTGCTTCTAATACTGCACGGTTGATTAAGTCTACCGCATAGTTGGAAGTGTTGATTGCTCTCGGATGAGGATTAAATACAACACAGTTACCGCCTGCCAACATCCCAATGGAGTTACAAAGAACAGTTTCAGAAGGGTTGGTAGTAGGAGTGATACTTCCGATTAATCCAAAGGGAGCCATTTCCACTAAGGTTAAGCCCGTATCACCACTGTATGCTCTAGGCTGTAAATCTTCGGTGCCGGGAGTTTTTTCTGCAACCAGAGTGTGTTTGATGATTTTATCAGTCACTCTGCCCATACCGGTTTCTTCCACGCCCATTTTAGCCATGGTTTCGGCTTCTGCCATAATTTTTTCTCTGATTTTGGTAATCATGTTTTCTCTCTGTTCTACAGAGTAGCCACGAAACAGTTTATAAGCTGTTTTTGCTGCTTCCAATGCTTCTTCCATGGTGGAGAAAACACCTTTATATTTACCGGATGCTTTCGGAGCGGCACCTTTGGCAGCCATTCCTTTAATTACCTGTTCAACAATGCTTGCAATCTGTTGTTCGTTCATTTTGAACACATCCTTTCTTTATTCATTCACTTTCGTAATGTTCTGAAAAACTTCTTTGGCGTAAGCTGCCAATGCGGTATCTTGTTCTAAACTTCCGCCACTGACACCAAAACCACCTACGATCACATCATTTATGATGAGAGGAATTCCCCCACCAAACACTACCAATCGGCTGTCTTGATGCTGGATTCCATAGAGAGAATCACCGGGTTTGGTGAGTCCCGCCAATGTTTCTGTGGGCATTTTCAAGCTGACTGCTGTGTATGCTTTATTCTGAGCCACATTGATACTTGCAATATATGCATCATCATCACGTAGCATCGCCATCAGGTTTCCACCACCGTCACAAACGGCACAGACAACCTTAACGCCCATTTCTCTGGCACGACTGATTACCGTCTGGCAAAGATTTTCTGCCAGTTTCATATTGAACGTGCCATCATTTGGCTTATCATATATAATGATTTTTTCATCCTTTGGTACATAGAGCTGATCCTGATACCTTGCTAACACATAAAGCAAATCGGATAATCTGTTAAAATAAGATAACTCCTCTTTTTTCACCAAAAACAATTTGGAAGCTCTTACCGCTTCTCGTTCTACTCGGCGGGCAACGGTTCGTGCCACATCTAAGTGAGCACCACCTTTTGTCTGTCCGCTGATGGTGAATTTACCATCACGAGTAATTTTTGCCGAAAAGGCATCAATCAATTTTTCCAGTCGCAGAGTTGCCTGCTTGGTGTCAAATGGTTGACTACCTGCAATCGAACCCATCAGTAAAATGAATTCTTTTTGCAGAGCGGTGATTGTATCACCAACCACTTCAATAGATTCGGTTTTGGCAAGTCCTAAGTGGGATGAAAGCTCGTCGATCGTACCAAGCAAATCAAATAAGACGTAATCCTTCGGATATCTGGTATTTTTAAAATTTCCGGAGTATCCTTCGTCTCCTTTTTTGGTATAAATCAAACGCTCTCACCTCCCAATCTCATCTGTTTGGAATACTGACCTAACACAAGGCCAGCTGCAACTGCGGCTCTGGGACCGAATTTTCCTAACACATTTCCCCGGCCTGCCACAATATTATATTTGGAAAGTGCCTCATTGATGAGGTCGGGCACTTCAAAATCCAAAGCACTACCGCCTACCATAACCACAAACTGAATGTTTCTTAAGTTTCCGTCAGGTGCGATTTTAGTTAAAGCTTTCAGTGCGTTTTGCACAAATACTTTTCGTTTTGCTTCCTTTCGGATTACTGTAATCTGTTCCATTGTCAGATTCTTTTTCCGAATGGGAATCATTTTATCTTCGGTGAGAATTACAACTCTTTTATAAAGTTCGGGAGGTAACTGCTCCTTGGTGAATTTTACCGTCTGGTCTTCAAAACGGAGCATATTGAAGGTTTCTACCCTTGCTAAGGGGTACCTCTTAATCAGTTCCGCCGTGTCTCGGTCAGACAAAGCAAGTTCCAAATCAATGATGGTGGTAACCATCTCTCCTGCCCCTGCAGTATGCACGCTTTTGATGTTTCCTTGTTGATCCATCAAAGCAGCATCGGTAGAGCCGCCGCCCAAATCTAAAATCGCTAATGGTGTATCTGCACCGGAAGTTGTTAATGCACCGATAATTGCATTATCTGCCTCTTTTCCCATAATAGAAACGTTTACACCGATTTCATCGGTTACCACGTCTGCAATCTGCTTCATGGGAAGATGTGAGGTTTTTACCATAGAGGAAAGCATCACTACACTTTCCATGGCATATTCATTTGCCAAACCGCCGGACACCTTCATCGGTGCTAAGGTATCGGTTGCGGAAAGGTCAGATATTTTAATGGAATCTGCCATTTGACCGGTTAAGTCTGCCATACGGCGTTTAATCCGTTCAAAGGAGTTTCCCGTGTTTGTGTTTTTTTCACCGGCAATATCAAAAATATCGCCACTTTTTAAAACGGTTTCTGTAATCTTATCTGCTCCCTGAGAAACAGGAACACTGAAATCACCGCCGGTTCCGTAAATATAAATATTACCAACCGGAATTTCCTGAGTTTTTACGCCGCCTTCATCATTATTGATGACAACGCCGGACCGAAGTCCGATTAAACTCTTGGAAATGGGAATGACGCTTTTGGTTTCTTCCGGCGTCAATTTGAAGATTCCTGCAATTCCGTAAGGATTAGATAACACTTTGATGGTGCCTGATTCGGATGCAACTTCAACGGCTGCCAATTTTCCAAAGGGAATTTTTTCAATCTGCATCACCTCATCCACAATCGGTAAGGTTACACTAAGACGGTTTGCAATCAACACGCCGTCATCTTTTTTACAGATAATTCCTGTTACGGAAATTCCGTCATCAAAAGCACGGTTAATCAATTTTGCCGCTTCTTCAAAGTCCACAGATGCATCTACCACTGCGATGTAATCGTCAGTTTTATTGCAAAGATGCAACGACTTTACATCGTGAGTATACCCTACGCCAATTCCATTACCGCCAGGAGTATCAGGATTATGCCCAATCATCACGGAACCAATAATGGTGGTCTGGGAAATCACGTCTGTGGATAATTCAGAAATAACGGGAGTTGCTTCGTTAATGAGCACTTCGTCAATTTCCGAAAGCGATAAACCTGCATCTTTTGCTCCTTGCTTTAAGGCAGCAATCACACCCGTTTTATTTTCTCGTGTTCCTTTCACACCTGTGGTGGGAATCATAGCATAGGAGAGAAAATCACAGTGGCCGTCACGTACTCTCATCAGCACCGCTTCGGTTGTGGAGTTTCCGATGTCAACACCGGCAACAACGTCACGATTAGCCATGATTTTTTCTCCTTTCTTTTTGCTATTTTATAATAAAATGTTGCGTTTTTCGTAAACCTTAGCGGTTTCTTCCACCAAATCGGCGGTAATATTTGCCTGATATTTGGTACGAAGCTCATTTGCAATATCTAAGAGTTCCTGCTTAGTGGCACGGTTGGGACGAAGCTTGTCATAAATCCTTAACACTTCTTCATCGGGAACACGAGTCAGCTCAGCAGCTCTTCTCATATTACCTGCAAACTGTTTTTTGCCTGCTTTTTCAGCAATTTCTGCCTGCATCAGCAAGGTGTCCGCATTGGTTTTAAAATCCTCATGGATTACTTTTCCCTGAATCACATTATCAAAGGTAATTTCGGAAAAAGGTTTCCCGGTTTTGGATTTTAATAAGTCAGGATGATTTTTTGCCAAGGGATAGGTGTAACCACCACTTGAAGAAACGTTTCCGCCTTTCATATCCTGAAGGACTTTTTTAGTCAATTCATTAGCAATTTCATCCGCAGTTTTTTCTGTTTTTTTCGGCTGAGGAGTTTCAATCTTTTTGAGAATTTCATTGACCTCAGAGCTTGAAATCCCACCGTTTCCTGTTTCTGCCTGAATTTTTTCGGCAACAGCTTTTACAATTTCAGAAATATTTACATCCATCACTGTCACCCCTTAAAATTCAATGTTTAAAGCGACCGGCGGTTTCTTATCTACCACATTTTCGGTTTCCTTAATGTGTAAAAGTGCCGCTTTCGCCTGGAATTTAGGACGTACCATACAATCATTCATCACGCTGATGGGTTCCGGAGACTGTCCTTTTGCATATCTTGCCGCATTTTTACCGATTTTACGGTAAATTTCTAAAGTAATGAGCGGCGCCTGAGGGAATAATTCCAGATTGGTCAGCGGGAATAAATCCTTCTGATGAATGGTGGTGGTCCCTTTGGACTGAATCCCAACGCCAATGCCGGAGCCGGAATATTTAGCCGCGGTCAACGCGATAAAGGCAACGTCGGAAGTGTGATACACCCGGATAAATCTGGGGGTCATTCCCTCTTCTTCTACCCCTGCCGCAATTTCACGGACCAAATCATAATGGCTCACGCCTGACATGGTTTCAAACATATCTTTGGAAAAGGAAGCACCCAGACCGATTACCACTTCGGAAGGGCTTACTCCTTTGGGAGCATCGCCGTTTTCGGTGATGGTCAGTCGTTTTCCGTTTGATTTGGAAACAGTTTTCGGCTGCTCAGATACAACTTCCGCATTCTGAATCGCTGCCATAACCTGTCTGGTAACTTCTTTTATGAGTTGTTCATTATATTCCATACTGATACCACATACATTTTTATTTGATTTTGAAAACTTAAAAATGCACTAATCCTTTCTTTTTATTTTCTAAATAACGGTAGGATCTAAGGTATCCTTAATGTTTTTGATTTCTTCCCAACGTTCACCGGAAACACGGTAGCCGGTACCGGGTCCGTTGTAATCGTTCGGATGGTTCACGGAGCTTAATACACCGAAATCCTTATCTAAAATGGATGCAGTTTGCAGATAGTCGGCAGATAAACGTTGTTTTAACATGTTAAATACCGATACTGCCACATCGTGGAAGCCTGAATTGTTCAGTGCCTGCACAATGTCTACACCTGTGATATCGCCATCTACTAATTTCTGAGCAGCGGCTAAATCTTCATTGACATTACGTTTTGCAGTAATATCTTTGCTGCCGTGAGCATAAACGGCTTGTTCTACCTGTTCGTCAGTTACTTTGGGGAATCCCAAACAAGCAAATACTGCTTGTACTGCTTTTGCAGCTTTCATACGAACTTTGATGACATCTTCTTCCGATACAGGACGAAGACCGCCGTCAACTTTCAAGTCACGCTGCAGGACATTATAATCATCAAAGTCTTCCGCATCAAAGTTTGCACCTGCAAACATATTGTCATAGTTGGGAATGGAGCTGTATCCGGAGAAAATGAAGTCAGTTCCGGGAAGCATCTGCATTAACATTCTTGCAGTTCTTCTGATATCACTGTGAGAGAAGGTCTGGTCATTACCGGAAGCAACTTCCAAACCAAGCTGAGCAGCAACCAAGTTTTCTGCCAGCACACAACGGATACCGGAAGGCACAGAGCCCGTGATACCGATACAACTGATTGCACCATTCTGAGTGCCCTGTACCCCTGCTCCCTTGATAACCAGAAGACAACGGATTTCCAGATAAAGCATAGATTTCTTTTCTGCATTTCCCATCAGAACTTCGGAGCCTGTACCGGAGGTACAACGCATCTTCATTCCGCGAGAAGCATAGGCAGATGCTAAAAATGCTTTAGAATAAGGGGTGTCGTCCCCGTCAATAAATACTTTCTCGGTTCCATATACGGAAATGGTTTCCGCATAGGTGGTAAACCCTTTCATACCAAGCTTCAATTCCACAGCTTCTTCTACCCCACACTGGGATAAAACGCCGGGACGTCCAACCTGAGATCCGATGAAAAGACCAACTGCGCAAAGGGGTGCATACCGGGCAATCCCTACGGTGGTTTCGGTTTCGTCAAAGCCTCGGAAGGTTGCTTCTGCGGCATCGCAGGCAATCTGCACCGGGTTATCGTCTAAGTTGGTGACGTGACATTGGTTAGAAGGAGTTTTTCTTTCTCTCATTTTCTGCATTGCCATCATCATTTCAACCACGTTCATGTGGTTCATGATTTCTTTTAGCTTTGCAGCGGTCAAACCGGAGAACAATTTTTTTAGCTCTTTATTATCGGTATTGATATCGCACAAATCTCTGGCATACTGCAAACTATCAATCGCCATGGCTTTTTCTGCAACAGATAAGTCAATGGCATGATCTGCAATAAAACTGTCGATAAAGTCAAACTCTTCACGACGTTTACCATCCATTTCCACGATGATACCGTTTTCGATTTTCAAAGAGGGCTTGGGATCATATTTGGAATCCATGGCAACAAAGCCAACTTCTTCCCATTCCTTCATAAACCCATCTTGATGGACAGGTCTTTGCCCCAGCACTTTAAATCGATTGGATTTCATAAGTGTTCACCATATTCGTCCTACGAAAATACAAACGGTATTCCGGTCAGACCTTTCCTTTCTATTATATATAATAGTATAGCGAATGAATCAAATGGATTATTTGCCCATTGCTGCCAGAACTTTCTGGGTGATTTCTGCAACCAGAGCTGCATCCGGGTTATCTTCTTTTTTCGCCAGTCTCTGTGCTTCTTTACATTCAGGAGTTCCGTTCTTTTCACATTTTTTGCAACCGGGATGTTTGCCGGGTACTTTAAACTGTGCTCTCACCTGCATTAATTTATCAATCTGGTCACAGGTTAATTCCTGTTCGCCACCTAATAATCTTGCATTTAAGGAAATCTTAGCATAGAATTCCAAGGTTTCCATTTTGAAGTATGCGTTCATTAAGGAGTTACCAACGGTTAATGCACCGTGGTTTTCCAGTAAGAATGCATCGTAGCTCTGTAAATGTTCGGAAACTGCATCCGGAATTTCATCGGTAGAAGGAGTACCGTATTTTGCAATCGGAACAGTACCTAAGAAAATGATTGCTTCGGGCATGGTGTATTTATCCAGCGGAACACCTGCGATAGCAAAACCGGTAGCCGTGGGAGGATGAGCGTGAACAACTGCTCTTACGTCCGGTCTTTCTTTATATACTCTTAAATGCATTTTTAATTCGCTGGAGGGTTTTAATTTTCCTTCCAGAACTTTACCTTCTCCGTCAACCTTGATGATCATATCAGGAGTCATATAACCCTTGGATACACCGGTGGGAGTTGCAAAAAATACATTGTCGGAAATTTTCACTGTAATATTACCGTCGTTAGCGGCAACGAAGCCGTTCATATAAATTCTTCTGCCGACTTCACACATTTCTTTTTTGATTTCGTACTCGTTCATCATAGCCATAATCAAAAACCCCTTTTTCTGTGTTTATTTTTGTTTTTGTCTGTATTATACTCTTTTTTTTTGTTTTTGTCAATAGCTTTCCACATTTTTTTTCGGATTTTGAACAGTTTTTTTCAAACCTAAATAAACCATTGGAAATACAGCATTTTCACAATATGGAAGCAAACCTTCTTTTTGGTTGGTTTCTTAAAATTTTCCACATATATTTATGCATTCAAACAGAACCTCTGCTTTATTTTGTTTTCTGTCCGTTTTCAACAAAGAAAAATCCATAATTTACAGCTAATTTGCTAAAAAAAGAAAAACAGAAGCAGAAATAACATCCATAGTATTTCCAAAATCCACAAAATTCATAATATAAAATCCAACAAAGGTATATTATTTCGCTTTTTGGAAACAATGAAACAAAGGAAGTGATATAATGTTTCCGCCTTACTATTATGAATACCGAAAAAAAAGAAAAAAAAAGCGCATAATGATCTGTTCCATCGTATGTTTATTGTTACTGTTGACACTGGTTATATGTTTTACTCCATTTCCCATGCCTGCAACCGAAGTTTCAAAATCCACATCATCCACTAAGTTGTTACGAACCGCCACTCTTAAGCTCACCACCTTATATTCTTGTGGACATCAGCAGAGCAGATTACTCCCCATCCCGGAACAATTACGAGGGAAAACACAAAAAGATTGTCACTCGTTTCATCCAAATTGGCATATCATTCGATTTGAAGAGAATGTAATTGAAGCGGAAGAAAAATCAGATTCAGAATGTGATGAACATTTTCTGTTAACTCTCGCAGACAATAAAATTACAGTAACCAGAAAAAACACACCCGATGAAATCATAATGGAAGAAAAAATCAACTCTACTGTGCTGACCGAAGAAGATAAAAAAATCCTCTCTTCCGGAATTTCCGTAAACTCAGAATATGAACTTTTAGAGATTTTAGAGTCCTTCCGATAAGCACTTTGGTGATTATCATCATATTTTTTGTCGGAATTTGTAAAAATATCACAATGCGAAACTTTTATTCGAATATTTTTTTGTAAATCTTGGAGAAAAATACTTGACATTTTTATAAATTTATGCAATAATAACTGTATAATTTATAAAAGGGATTATTCTGTCTTATGGAAATGGATTCAACACTCATCGAAAAAGCGAAACAATTAGACGAAAAGGCGTTGGAAGAAATTTTCCTGGAACTAAAACCTTTTATTCGCACAATGGCATTCAAATATTTTTTAAGCGGAGCTGACAGAGATGACCTGATGCAAGAAGGTATGATCGGTTTGTTTCAAGCAGTAAAAAGCTACGATGCAAACAAGGAAGTCCCCTTTGAAATATTTGCTAAACGTTGCATTGTGCTTCGTTTAAAAACAGTTATCAAAAACTCTCTCAGAAAAAAGCATGCACCTCTGAATCAGTCTGTTTCCATTGAAGCTGATGAAACTATATGGAAAGAGCTGAAAACAGGTGGCCCTGAAGAAGCCTTTTTTGACAACGAAGACTTTCATATGCTCAATGAAAAACTGAGAGAAGTGTTAAGTAAATTTGAACTTTCGGTACTTTATCTTGTAAGTTCCGGTATGACCTACAAAGAAATTGCAACTGTCCTTGGTAAAACGCCAAAATCAATTGACAATGCTTTGCAGAGAATTAAAAAGAAGGCAGCGCCCCTGTTTCTCTAAACTGCCCCCGCAACGTCAAAAGGTCCGGTTCAATCCCGCAAAGGCTAAAAAAAATTTTTATATATTTACTAAGGAGAGTATCCCCATGTATCAAGACGAAACTTTAATCTGTAAAGACTGTGGTGCAGAATTTGTATTCACTGCAGGTGAACAGGAATTCTACGCTGAGAAAGGTTTCCAGAACAAACCTTCCAGATGTAAAGATTGCAGAACTGCAAGAAAAGGAGCAAAAAGAGAACTGCACACCGCTGTTTGCGCAAAATGTGGCGGCGAAGCAAAAGTTCCCTTCATCCCCAGAGATGATAAACCTGTATATTGCAGCGCATGTTTTGAAGAAATCAAAGCTGCTGAATAATTTCATAAACGAAAAACCCGAATGCAAAAGCATTCGGGTTTTTGTTTCTAATGATATGATACCTTGTGCTTACGTTAATAATAACAAGCTATTTCACCACTAATATCAACAGCAATTTTTGTGAACAATTCTTCTGTATTATTAGAATATATAAGATAGTTCATATGGTGATGTGGGTTAATAATAATCTCTAATTCCGGTATAACAATTACATATTCTGATACCCCTGAAAAAGCACCAATACTAATTCTATCACACCAATTTAAAATTTCTGTTTTGTCCATCTCTATTGCACAACTTGTATTAATTTTTAAGCCTAAGGAATTCAGTAATTTTTTAAACTCATCATAGATATCTTTGCACACATCATCATCAATAAATTTAAGCTTATACCTTCCATTATAGCGGGATGCAACATAACACTTCTCAAATTTTCCTTTTTCTATAAAAGTTTTTAAAAAGTCTACCATTTCTTTTGCGTCAAAGAAAAAATCAATATATGATGGACATTTATTCTCTGTCTCTTCACAAAAATGCATAGTGAATCTATCCCAATTGTTTTTATGATACACATCAATACATTTTTCCTCCGAATCCATCGATATATTTAAACTTTTTATCACTTTTTCATAATCATTTCTGGTTGTAGCATTCATGTTATCCCTCCATTCCCTTTCGCAGAATTATTGCGACACACAAGGTTTAGATGCAGCCCTTTTTCGAGGTAGCTCGTGTCAAGTCAGGAGAACAGTGAATAATAGGACCTACTAACTTTCCTCTATTTTTTCACTGGATTTTTCTTAAACACTTTTCCTTAGAACCTACAGGAATAAAAGATTTTCCTGCTCCCGATATGTAAATATTATTTATCGGCAAACTATTATATTAAATTTAGCAATTATCTACAGTGCAGAATTTATGTCCATAATTAGCTTCTGCGCATATTCTATATACTTATCTTTGAGTTTCCCATTTTCAAAAGTTATTCCTACCTTTCCTTTAATACTCCTATCTTTTTTGTCTCTAATATCATCCTCTACTAATGTTATAAACTTATAATTGTTTTCCGAAAATTTCTTAGACAACATTTCAGCTTCATTGCTTTTGTCACCATCTAAAATTACAACAACACGTTTATATCCTAAATCTTTAAACAGATATAAAAAGGCTTCCATCTTTGGAGCACCACCAACGCCCCACCCAAAAAATGTCCCTTCTATTTTTATTTCCAATTCTTTTGATATTCTATCTAAAATCACAACATCCTCTTGTCCCTCAACAAGTATTATACCATCATCAAGAAAGAATACTTCATTTGCATCCAATCCAAGAGTATGAGGATTGTTTATATCATTTAATATCCCCTTAAATTGTTTTCGACAGTTTTCAGAAATACTAAAACAAACTGAATTTTGATTATCTTTTGTTACACGGATAAGATTTGCATTATTCGTAATCACATTCCAATTTATAAAATATGGAGAATGCGTACTTATAATTATTTGTCGCGTTGTAGAATACTCCAGAAATATCTCCATTAATTTTTTCTGTAATCTTGGGTGTACCGAAAGCTCTGGTTCATCAACAACTATAGTTTCATTACTCTTCGAATCGAAAAGTGCTGCGCAGATTGTAAAAATACTCCATATACCATCGCCAACACCTTCGCTACTATGCGAAATACCATTTGTAGAATATTTTATATAATATTGCCCACTATCTCTCTGTTCTATTGTCCAGGAAAAATCGTTTCCTAACACTTTAGACAAAATAAGATCGAATTCATCTTTTTGTTTTTCTATTTGAAAGATGCGAGCTTCAAAATGTTTTAATGATGAACTTCTTTGATTATCCAACATCTGAGAGTGTGAAATAAACAAGTCTTTATCCCAAGTGGATTTTGAAAACTCGAAAGGAACTGACCTTCTAGATTGCAAAACATAGTATTGTAGA